>JABFGF010000016.1 GCA_013112635.1 Calditrichota bacterium
GACTAAAGTTTAAGTTATTATGATGAGTTTCAGATATATTAAGCAGAGAATTTTTTAAAAATTGTTTATCAGAACTACTTAGCTCTCCTTTTGATATTGAAAGAAGACATGCATCTTCAGCTTTTTCTAGATCACCTTTTTTTATGCTTTGCTCAATTGTTAGTGTTATAATTTTCTTATTCCACATTTTGGTTCCTTAGTTTGTGAATATTTTGTAATAAATATAGATATAATTTAGTAAAAAAAAATGGGATAATAGAAAGAAATATTCAACTTTAGGAGCGTTATATATATTAATTAATTTCATCTTTTTTGAGTTACAAACTAGCTATTGACATACGGAATGGATGTAACTATACTATAATATGAGAAACTCAATTCTCAAATTTTGGTCGGGAGAAACCTTGATTTATCAGGGTTTTTTTCGGCCTGAAATCATTTTAATTTTTTTAAGAAAAGGAGCTATATGACCTGTCAAAATACCTGCACAAATTGCAGGGAAAGTTTTAACACAGACAACAGGAAGAACTATCTTTGCCCTAAGTGTCGCAAAGAATATAACCGGAAATATTACCGCAAAAACAAAAAATTCGCCTTGAATAATTTCAGCGAATAGAAAGGATACCTATGTACAAAATTTACCAAAATTTGAAAGTTGAACTAACATGGAGTTTGAACTATCGTTAAATAACGAGAAAGCAGATGCTACAAATGTAGCAGCAAACTGGTATTCAGAGAGAGCGAATATCACATCTGAAGCAGATGTAAAAAACATATTTTGCAAACATTCCTATTCACCCCACCAATGGATAGATGGTAATCGCAAGCAAGCGAATTACATCCAAACCTCGTTTATAGTCGTTGATTATGATGATGGGTTTACGATTAAGGAAGCCCGCCAGCGATTTAGTAAATACAATCATATTATCATCACATCAAAAAGCCACCAGATCGTAAAAACGAAGAAAGAAACTTTGGGTAAAGTGGACCGCTTTCATATTGTTTTCCCGATTGACAAAGAAATCAAAGATCCTGAAACGGTAAAAGAGTTGAAATATGCCAAGATCTTTGAAGGCTCAGATCCGGCTGTTTATGAAACAGGCAGGTTTTTCTTTCCTTCACCGGATAATGCGGAAATATATATAAATGAAGAAGGTGAGAATCTTGAGATCGAGAGATTAGAATATTTTGAACAGAAAGGGAATAAACCTGCTAAGCAGGCGAAGGCGAGGGTTCTCGATTTATCAACCATTGACACCATCCGCACCCATTGCAAAACAGTAGATGAAACCTTTAAAGCCATTGAGACTGATGGTGCCCATGCTTCTGTCGGGCATAAACAGAGACTGCTGGCAGCTAATATCATTCGTAATACAACGGATGATGAAGCCTATGTAAAGAAACTGTTTGGCAACCTGTCCGATTATGATGAAGAAACAACCCTAAAACATTACAGGAGTTTCGACTGTAGGCCAATCACCTGTTCCAAGCTACAGGATATTGACTGGAAGCTGTGTAGTGGGACGTGTCCATTGATGAAAGATATCGATAAGCACAGCCCGATTGCTTTTAAGTATCGAAGTGGTGAGGGGCTGATGACCAACGACGAATTACTACAAGATGCTGAGAATGAAGAAAAATTTAACGAATTGATGAAACGGGCCCGAGCGTCTTCTAATCCACTGAAAAAGCAGAAACTTATCGAACGCCTTGCCACAGAATCAGGATTAAAAGAATCTACTTTAAAACAGGAAATCAGAAAAGTACAGGTGGTCGATGATGAAAAAACCTTTGTTGTTAATGGCAGGATTCATGAAGTAAAAGCCGCCGAGTTTATAATCCATAAATATAGTTTTATTCGGTTTCAGGAAGACTTTTATCAATATAATGAAGGCATCTGGGAGAAGATGTCAAAAGAAGAGGTGGAAGCTATTATCCATAATGAAATAAAAAACTGGTCGGATAACCATACGATCTCAGAAACAATTAATGCAGTCAGACGGGAATGTTTTGTCTCAGCAAAGACCGTGGAAGAAAAAACAGGTACATATGTGATTGCCTGTAATAACGGGTTGTTTGATGTGAAAACGAATGAATTGAGAGATTTCACTGAGAAATATTACCGCTTTCAGAAGATGCCTGCTAATTATGATAAAGCAGCAAAGTGTCCTGAATTTATGCAGGTATTGGAGGAACTGTTTGATGGAGATGAAGATGCGGATGATAAGAAGATCATGCTGCAGGAGATTATGGGCTATCTGCTGATCCCGGATTATACATTAATCAAGAAGATGTTTTACCTGTGGGGACCAAAGGCCAATAATGGGAAGTCTACTGTACTGGATATTATCCAGGCCGTTATGGGAGAAGATTATATTGACAGCGTGCCTCTAAACAAGCTCGATGGCTTTATGTTGAAAAGACTGGCGGGTGTTCATGCCAATATAGTTGGTGACCAGGATGCGGCTGTTAAAGTACCGGATGGTGTTATAAAGATGCTTGTGGGTGGCAGGGATAAGATAACCGCTGATGTAAAGAACAAAGAAGCCATTAACTTTAAGAACTACGCCCGTTTGATTTTTGCTGTGAATAAGCTTCCCTTTAGCCAGGCCAAAGACGCCGGTTATTATACCCGAGTAGCCGTACTTGTTTTCAATAATGAGTTTGTTTCTGACCCCGTAGGGGGACAGAAACAGGCTGATCCGGAAAAGATTGACAGGATTATTGAAAATGAGCTTGATGGAATATTGAACTGGATGCTGGAGGGACTACAACGATTGCTTAAGAATAAACAGTTGACGATACCCAATTCTTCTATTCAAGCATTGAATGATTATAAGACAGAGAATAATTCTGTTTTAAGCTTTGTAAAAGATAAATGTGAATTAGGTGATGGAATTAGAAGTAACCGAACAGCGGTATATGAAGAGTATTGTGAATGGTGTAAAAGAAATGGTTTTAAGAACCAGGTTAAGGCATCAAACTTTTATAAAACATTGCAGTCAGATTTTCCAGTTAACGATTATCGCGATAATAGAACAAGATATTTAGAAGGGATAAAAGTGTCAGCTCTTCCTTTTTGAGCTGTCACTTACCTGACACAAAAGGGTATTAGCTGACACAAAATCGATGAAAAAATTAAAAAAGTAAAAGATTTATTCAAAAAATGATGAAATAAAGGCATTTACCTGACACACCTGACACCTTGCTGTCACCTCTAAACCCTTGCTATCAAAGGGCTGTGACGGCTGTGTCAGCTAAATACTTAAAATTGTTAAAAAAAATAAAATAAATAATCATGAAAATTATAAAATATTTACCAGAACCTGAAAATGACACATTTTACCTGACACAGCTGTCACCAACAAACAATAAATAAACCTAGGACCAATTAAATATGGAAAAACTAAATGCATGGGATAAATGGCTTGAAGCTAAAACGCCCAAAAAGAAACGAAAACATAATTACCCGAAAAACAGAAAGAGCGGTGTTCATAAGAACTCACAGAAATATCACCTGTTACAAGAGCATCCGGAGTCTTTTATAAAAGAGACCTGGATTAAACACGGAATATATCAGGCTGGTGAAATATTGGATGCGAGTCCAAAAGTAATCTGGCACCTGGCCAGGGAAAAAGGCTGGAAACGTCCTTTGCCGGATTTTTTAGCTTTAGCTGCCCAGACGGGCAATTGGAAGATCACTGAGAATTATTATATAGAGGAAGAGAAAGATGAAAATATATTGGGTTAGGAAAAAAATTTTCAAATGTGGCACAGAAGAGTTTGATGATTATTATAACTGGATCGATAAGAACTTCATAGTTTACGGATTTGGAGATTTTCACTATTCTGAATTGGGAGTAGACATTCCGGTTCACTATCTTGAAAAAGGGGATTTACTGCCCAGCAATCCTTACAAGCAAGTACCTGATTGGCAAAAAACTCCATGGATTGCACCGGCAGAGGCTGTAGCTGAAATAAATTAAATAATAGTACCTCTAGGGGTACTATTATTTAGAATAATCCTAACTAAAAAAAGGTTGCGTTTCGATTTTTCTTTTTAGTATATTTATAGGTAATAATCACTCGGTATTTTTTACTTTGCTGATCTTGAGGGGGAAGGCAAAGTAAACAAAGGGAAACAATGTGTTTTATTAAACCAACACCCTCAATCTTTTTATATATTTTGAATTGCCTTCCTATTCTAATAAATCCACGGAAGTATTATTGCCAAATGGATGTGAAAACATTTACCAATAATAACACAAAAAAGTCGAATTGCGGTTTTCCAATAGTTCAAATAAGGAGGACAGAATGAATACTCTTAGGTTTAGAATCATTATTTTAACATTTATAGTTTTACCTTTTCTTATTTCTGCTCAAGACAAAACACCACAAACTACACAAAAAGATGCGTGGTCAAAATATCAAGATGACAACGGCGCTGACTGGAAACTAAGATGGAATAAAAAAACTGGTTCTCCAGCAAGTATGTATGGTGGAAAATCGAAAGAATATGAAGGAAGTTTTGAAACAAAGGCAAAATCATTTTTGAAGGATAATATTGAACTCTTTGATTTTGAAAATGAAAGTTATATTGATCAATTAATAGTAACGAAAACAGTTGATAGAAAAGAAGGAACTTTTGTCCGCTTAAAGCAGCTTTACAATAATATACCTGTAGTTGGTGGTGAATATGTCACAAGATTTGACAACACAAATAAGGTGACTTATGCCGGCGGTTATTTATATAATAAAATAAACCTTGACTTAACGCCGAAAATATCTGAAAGTGTTGCTATTGAGTCGGCCAAAATTGGACTTAACATAATGGAATTGAAAAGCCAACCATTAACAGAAGTAGTGATTTTACCTTGGGATGGAAACTATTCTTTATGCTGGAAAGTTCTATTAGTTGAAAGTGCTATAGGGAAGTGGGAATGTTTTGTTGATGCTCAAAATGGTGCGTTAATTTATCATGAAAACATAGTTTCCAATTCAGTAACCAAGAGTGGAAATGTATACTTGACAAACCCAGGAAATGGAGGTATTACCAGCGACTCAATTGAGGTTGAGTATGTTGGAGGAAAAAATCAGTTTGAATTAAGGAATAACTTTGCCACACCTATAAACTCATCAGGGCAAGTAATTACCAGTACAACCGGTAATTTTTATTACACTCCGCCAGGATCAACTGTTTATGATAATACGAATTTTGATTATGTCAATACACTTTATCATGTTTTCAATTTTGCCACGGTTTACATAAGAGATGAACTTGGATATACACCTTCAGCAATTGATATTTATGTACATCAGAACTACGACAATGCCTATTTTGATGCAGAAACATCTGTCTTACGTTTTGGGCAAACGTTAACGGGGGATTATTTTGATTTTGCAAAATCAAATGACATGATTTATCATGAATATACTCATTTCATTATATACAACATTAGTGGTATCTACGGATTTAATGATGAAAAAGGTGCTATGAGTGAGGGTTACGCCGATTATTTTGCTTGCTCCTTTACAGATGACTCAAATTGGGCTGAATGGTTGCATACTACTTATACAACTCATTTACGCAAATTAAACACTGATCCGGCCACATTTAATTATTCGAACTATGATAATATCTCCTATCGTACAAGCCCCGTTGGAAGCGCGCATGCAAATGGAATGATATGGTCTGGGGCTTTGTGGGATTTACGGACACTGCTTGGAGACTCACTTGCGGATGAAATAATATTTACTAGTGTTATTTCATTAACATCAACGCCAACCTTTTTGGACGGATTAAATGCGATATTAGATTATGCAGGGACAGTTTATCCTAGCACTATACCTACCATAAAAACTATTTTTTGTAATAGAGAAATATCATTTCCTGAAACGCCTGGATTATTACAAATATCAACAAGTTCCGGTGGTTTTGTGCAGTTAAATTGGCCGCTAAATACAGAATGTAATCATTCTGGATATAAGATTTATAGAGACTATGACTTTAATGGTTTTCAATTACTAACAACAGTCGGCGCATCTACTACATCATATGAAGACAGAGGTATTACTGTAGGAAACAAGTTTGATCCAAAAGTCAGGTATAAAATATCTGCCTTTGATGTATCAGGTCAAGAATCATCAACATCCAATGTTGTCACCACTTATGCCGGTGGCATAAATAGTAAAGATGTATTGAATAATCTTAAAGAAATTCAATTAACTAAATTTGAATTATTTAATGCCTATCCAAACCCCTTTAATCCCCAAACAAATATTAACTTCTCGCTTCCTGAAAAGTCTAATACAATTTTATCTGTCTATAATACATTAGGTATGGAAATAAAAACACTGGCAAATGGTATATTAGAAAAAGGTATTCATAAAAGAGTTTTATATGCAAGCCAACTTCCGACTGGAATTTACATAGTCAAGATAAATTCAAGAGGTTTGGAAACAAACAAAAAATACACACAAACACAAAAGATCATTTTGATAAAATAGTCAGGTATAAAATGAAAAAAATCATATTCATTTTGCTGCTATGCAAATTTTTATATGGCCAGAATTCTTTAGGCTGGCAACAGCTTCCCCAAATTACAGAAAATGTTAAAACTCTAAATGGTTTGCACTTTTTTAATAAAGATTCTGGCTGGGTTTGTGGATCCTATCGGCCTAGTTCTACATTCCAGTTTGCAGCTAAAACAAATAATGCTGGTGGCACTTGGGAACAATATGATGACATTGGGAATTTAAGGATTCTAAACGATATTACTTTTATAAATGATTCAGTCGGTTTTATTTTGAACGGGTGGATTTTAAAAACAATAGATTTTGGGAAAACCTGGATAAAAGTATTTGACGACTTTGGAGCAGATGTAAAAAGCCGCATTAAATTTTATGATGAAAAATATGGTTGGGCAATCGGAATGGATGAAACAATAGTAAAAACATCCGATAGTGGTGAAACCTGGGAATATGTTACTATTGACAGCTTAACCATGCAAACACTTGGAAATCTTAGCATCGTTGACACGAATATTGTTTATGTTTCAAATTTTCGTTCCATTCATAAAACCATTAATAGTGGCCAAACCTGGTCGGTTATTTATAAAACGACAGGTACTTTCGAAGAGTTTTATGATGTAGAATTTACATCTCCAAAGAAAGGCTGGATAGCCGGGACAAGCAGAAGAGTATTGTTTTCGGAAGATGGTGGTGAAAACTGGGTGGATAAATCACCAGTATTAAGCTTTGATGCAATTAACAACCTCGATGCGCTTGACTCATTGACTGTCATGGCTGTTACATCTGAAGGCGCTATACTGAGAACAGATGATGGTGGTGAGAACTGGACTGAACAAGTACCTCAGGATGTTTTTAGTTATTTAGTTGATGTCAAAATGATTGATTCATTGACAGCTTATGCTGTAGGTTTCAACGGCACCATTGTAAAAACCACAAATGGGGGAGTAACCTGGCTAAATGAAACACAATCAAATGATATACCAAATTCTTTTAAACTTTACTCGCCTTATCCAAACCCGTTTAACCCAACTACGACCATTAAATTTGAAATACCTAAACGAGGCTTTGTAAATATTGGTGTTTATAATACAATAGGTCAAAAAGTTCAAACACTGCTTTCTGAAGAAATCAATCCAGGGGTGTTTGAGTTGGTTTTTAATGCTTCTGGTTTAGCAAGCGGTGTTTATTATATAAGTTTAAAATCGGGCTCTTTTATCAAAAGTAAAAAAATATTGCTATTACGTTAAACCGGTTTATTTAGCATATTTATAGAAAGATTTTTTTATTTGTACCTCACGAATGATTTATGGTATAGAATACAGACACTTTAATTGCATGCAAAGCAATCGGGGAAAGTAAATAAACAAAAGGAAACGACATGTTTTGTTTTGTTAAGTCCAATACTCTAAGGCTAATACTTATCTCATTGTTTTTGACATATTCCTATGCTCAAAATAAAAATTTAACATCCCCGGAAATTAAAACTTACTTTTCCAAACAAGATTCTTCAAAGCAATTTGTTTTATATAATCATCAAGCAAAGATAGAAAATAAAAATGTAGCCAAACAAACACTAACTATTTCTGCTGACTTTGAAATGGATGTATTGATTGTGTTCAACGAAGAAGATATTGATACTTTTTTATTTTATGATAGCACGGTATATGAAGTACAGATACCTAAAGGAAAATATAACTTTCTTGTAAGTAAATTTGAATCAAAACACATATTACAATTGTATTTTAAAGAAAATATATTATTAAACACTAATACTTTTATTGAAATAAGTCAGAAAGAAATTAGTCGTCAAAATAAATATGCTTTTTATAGGGAAGATAACTCAAAACTCAGGCTAAACATTGCCGAGTTAACATTTTTATTTCCAGAAAAGAAAATAGGACGTGATGGTTTTATAGGTTTTGGATATTATATCGGCCTGGATTCATCTCAGTTCAATATTCATTATAACATCCTCCCAGACTTTTTAAAGAAAGAATGGGCTTTTCAAGGAAGAATAAAACATAATATCAACCTATACTTACTAAACGGAGTATTATGGGATTTTGGTTTTGATACTTTAATTACAAATGACATTAGTAATTGGGCTTTTGCAGATTTCCAGTACTTTTTTGAAGATTCGATTTTAAAGAAGAATAAAACAGTACAGATCGGGCCAAAAAATCCGGGTAATTACCATGCCTGGGTTGATAGTTTTTTACGTGAGCCTTATAAATTAAGAATTTTCCAAGATGAGTCTACTTCCAATTTATTGTATCATTCAAAATTCTCCACATTTGTAAATGCACAACAATTTTATAACAATCAGTATAAGACATCACAAAAAAGAATATTTAAAGACAAGGTTGAACACTATATTTCGCCCTCAAATTATGAAAATCCAATTATATCAACCAACAACAATTACGTAGGATGTGGCATTCCACCCGTGTTTTGGAATGGGCGGTTTAAAAATAAAAGAGATTCAATAAAACTTAGTGCACCATTTGATTTTTTATCACGCGATTTTTTATTTGTGTCACAATCAAATGACGTAATTAATCAGTCTCCTTTTGATTATTATATTTATCAAAATGGTTCTGAAATAAAAAGAGGGAAAATTGGGCAAATAATGGCTATTTATTTAGGCGTTGGAGCCCTTTTTGATACTCTTGACTATGCAGTTGATCCTGATAAATATCGTTATTCTATAACAAATGAAAAAGTTGAGGTTGCTGGAATTGCAGGAGGTGTTCGAGTTGATGCTGATTTTGATTTAAGGCTTGAAGATAAAAGCCCGCCTTACATGGATTTTTTTCAAATTTCAGAAGATAATATTATCACGAATGTTCTACGAGGAAAAGAGGATGCTAAAATATCAATCCGAGCATATGATGATGTAGCTATAAAAGATGTCTCTTTTCAATTAGAGTCTTTTGAAACATTCGAACGAATTGATTTGGAAGTAACAAAAAATCCACCTTATTATGAAGCTGATTTACCATTTTTAAACGATGACAGCTATTCATTGTATCTATCTATTTCAGATTCCAGTGATAATAAAATTACTACATTTATGGATCCAGTATTTTTGGTTGATAAAACCACCTCTTTGAATGAATCGATAGTACCAGTCAAAGATTTTGAAATTACTTCTATCTATCCCAATCCTTTTAACTCTCGAATAAAAATCAAAGTAAACCTTGATAATAAGAACTATAAGAAAAGCAAAATTGAAATTTATAACATCTTAGGTAAAAAGATTAAAAGTTTTGAAAATAAATTTATTAAACCGGGAATTACAACTATTATTTGGGATGGAACTAATAACCAAAATTCTGATGTTGCAAGTGGAGTTTATTTCATTTACTTGAAAATCTCTACTAAATTTGTTACAAAGAAATGTGTCATTATTCGATAAAAAATAAATCGAAACCTGTTTTGAAAACTAGAAAAGCGAGCTGCCGTTCATAGTGGGAACAAAGAGTATATAATTTGCCTAGTTTTGGGGCTAAAAAGCATCCGATCTTCGAAGAACTGATGGTTTCAATAATGATTGAGCTTGCAAAGTCACAGATACTTTTACAACCTATTTTAACAATAATATTTTTTTCACCGCGGTATAATCCGGTGTTTGAATTTTAGAGTAATATATGCCTGTTGAAAACTTCGAGGGATCCCAATTTACTTCATACCTTCCGGCGTGCTTTTTCTCGTTTATGAGTGTTTGTATTTTTTGCCCCATTGTATTATAAATCTCAACTTTTACATTTGTATTTTTTGCTAGATCAAACTTGATGGTTGTAGTAGAGTTAAATGGATTAGGATAGTTTTGATATAAAAATGGTTTCTCTGGAAACACGGCTGGATTACATTTATTGATTGCAACAATAGTTTGGTTCTCGTACCATTCAATTTTATTTGTACTGCCGGAACCTGAGATTATATCCATATCACCATCACTGTCTACATCTTTGGCAAAGACCGACCAAGCAGAAACAGAGTTTGATGTTACAATATGGGATGTAAAGTTCTGATTTCCATCATTTTCATACCAATTAATATTTTCAGAAGCAGCTATAACATCGATATCACCATCATTATCAATATCAATAGCGTAAACAGAATAAGAAATTTGAGTACTGTCACTATCATTAATTAAATGTGCAGTAAAGTTTTCAATACCATCATTTTCATACCAAACAACTTTATCATCATAAGTAGAAGCAGAGATCACATCTATATCGTTATCATTATCAACATCAATTGCGAAAACCGAAGCAGCGCCATCTGCACTTGAAGTAATTATATGAGTTGTAAAATCTTCGCTTCCGTTATTTTCATACCAAACTACCTGATCATAGTAAGGAGATGCCGCAAGCACATCAATACTTCCATCACTATTAACATCATTTGCATATACTGACCATGCTGAAAATAAATCAGCAATTATATGAGCAGTAAAATTCTGATTCCCATCATTTTCATACCATTCAATTTTATTGTCAAGCCAAGAAGCGGATAGAACATCAATATCACCATCACTGTCTAAGTCAATCGCATAAACAGACCAAGCTCCACTCAAACCAGTTGTGACGGTATCAGAAACGAAATTTTGTTTTCCATCATTTTCATACCAAACTATTTTATAATCACCTGCATTGGTAGAAAGTACATCCAGGTCATTATCACCATCTACATCAATCGCAAACACAGAAGTAGCTTGATCTGCATTTGTTGTAATAGTATGTGATGTAAAATATTGGCTACCATCGTTCTCATACCATGCTATTTTGTCATCATCATAAGACGCAGATAGCACATCAATATCTCCATCCTTATCCAGATCAATTGCATAAACAGACCGGGCACTACGGGCGTTGTTTGAAATTGTATGAGGAACAAACTGTATCTGTGCTGTACTAAAGCCAAAAACTAAAACCAAAAACATTTTAGTAATAAATAGGCGTTTTAATGTCATATAGTAGTTCCTTTAAAACCTGATAACTATTTACCAACAATCTAAAATTTTGAACAAATCCAGTTGATGTTATCCGTTAATTCATTAAACTCCAATAGATTGTCTTCCAATTTTGTTAATTTCCCGTTAACACAATACTGATTTAACCCTCGATATTGCACTTGTTAAAAAGTAAACCAAACCCTAAAATCTAAAAAGCCCAATAACCTCTCTTGTAAACATTTACTTCTATTTACAAAGCCTAATACTATCTCAACAGTACCATTTTCCGTGTTAGCAAAAATTTATCTGCTTTTAGCTGGTAGTAATAAACACCGGATGCAAGACCGGTCCCATTAAAAGTTGCCTTGTGTGAGCCTGCCACCATCTTTTTATTTACCACTGTTGCTACTTTCTGACCAATGGCATTGTATATTGTAAGATTGACCAGTGAAGCTTTTGGAATATCAAACCTGATAACTGATGTTGGATTAAAAGGGTTTGGATAGTTTTGTCGTAGAATATAGTCTTTGGGCTTTAATAGATTAAAATCTTCAACCCCCACAATAGATTCAATTATAATATCCATTGTATCATAATCTGATTTAACACACTCATCTGTAACTTTTATATAAATCAAACATGTATCACAAGAATCTAAACTTGCTGACCAAAGTATCAGATTTTTTATTGAATCATTATACGACCAGTTCAAAGCTTTACTATTTGAACTTATATCATAGGTCATCAATGAGTCAGGAGAATCAATATCGTTTGTAAAATCTAAAAGGTCTATTGTAATTACTGAGTCAGGATATAAAACCATAAAATCAGGCAGGCTTAATTCTGGAGGACTATCATTTGCACAGATTACTCTAACTCCATCCAGATACCAACCTGAACTAACATCGCTTCCACCAACCCAAGGATTATCTTCAGAATAAAAACGGAACCCTATTTGAATTGTATCTCCCGCAAACGGCGTCAAATCAATCGATGGAGGTTGCGACCAAATTCCCCCACTTGTATTTACATATCTGTCTGAAACAACTTCCCATTTCCCATTATTTTTTTTGATATGAACCTCACCGAAATCGGATGAAGAAAAACTATACCAATGGTAAAAACGTAAACGAGGTAATCTTTCACTTTCAGGGACAACGATTTGTTGTGATAAAAATCTACTATCAACTGTTGATGCATAGTTTCCATTTAAAACAGTTCCTGCACAATTAGGCGGAAAAAAACATGAATCAGGCCCGGAAAATGGCATGCCAACCTCCCATGTACCTCGTTCAGCAGACCAATCATTAATACCTTCCTCAAAATATTCTGGATTAGTATTCTTTACCTCCCCTGATAGTAACGATATATTATCGATATACCACCCTGTACTTACGTCAGTACCACCGACCCACGGATTATCTTCCGAATGAAATCGGAATGCGATTTGGACTAGTGAATCAGCAAATTCTGCGATATCGATGAATGTAAGAGTCCAAACATTACTACTAGTTGCGGAATAAGTCGCCGATAAAGTTGTCCAGTTTTCTCCATCTGTACTTATTTGAAGTTGTCCATAATCAGAAGATGAAAAGCTATACCAATGCCAAAATTTAAGTCTAGGGTTTTCTGATTTTGGAGGTACCTTGAATGGAATATCTCTTATTAGTTTTGCTTCAGCGGTTGTAGGGTAATTGCCATTAAAAACCGTTGCAGCACATTTAATACCACCATAGGCAGTATCGGGCCCTATCACCGGCTTACCAAAATCCCAAGTACCTCCAGTAATCCCCCAGCGTTCTTGAGGCTCATCTTCAAAATCTTCAAACCACAATGTATCTACCACCTGGGAGAGAGATGAAATTGGAAGCAGCAAGCTAATAATCAATATAAAGTAAAAAAGACAGCGAGATAATTTTGCATGAAAAAACATGGACACCTCCAATGTTTTGAAGTTTGAAAATATTTATGTGGTTTATAAAAAAAAGTTAGGACTATTATAAAGAGAAATATATATGAATGTAACTGGCCAAGTGGTTAGTTTTCAGTAGAGGGATTATCTGAAAAATCAAGGTCATCTATATCGATAAGCCCTTTTTTTAACGCTGTTAAAACCGCATTAAGGCGGCCAGAAACATGCATGATATTATAAATATTGTTGGTATGATATTTAATGGCATGTACAGAGAGGTTGCGATCATCAGCTATGGCTTTGTTACTTTTTCCCGAACCTAAATCGAGTAAAACTTCCCTTTGATGTTTGGTTAGCTTGATTTCTGTACCGAGAAGTTTAAAGTATTCATTAACCTTATTGGCAATAGACATGCTCATTGCCGCGCGACCGTTTAAAACATCATCAATAGATTTTAGTATTTTTTGTGGACCATCCGTTTTTAACAAATATCCCGAAGCACCGTTTTTTAATGAATTAAAAATATGATTTTCATTATCAGACCTGGAAAGCATTAGAATTGGGGTTTTTGGCGACAAGGCTTTTATTGCTATGGCGCCATCAACTCCGGAAAGGCCTGGCAAAAATATATCCAGTAAAACAAGATCCGGTTTTTCATCGATTAGTTTTTTTAATGCGGATTCACAATTAGGAAAAGCGCCACTGCATTTGTACTGTTTATTACTTTCAATTATTTGCGCTAAATCTTCCCTATCCTGTTGCTCATCTTCGATAATAAATATTTGTTTCATATTTACAATTTAAACGTTTTTTTTATGAGATCAACTAACCGAAAGGGTAGTTTCGCACGAAAAACAATCGAGCTCCCCTTGTCATTTCCAGAAATAATTTCCAGCTCGCCATTTAATTCTTTTGCACGTGATTTGAAATTTTTAAGACCATTTCCGCGGTTTGTTTTTTTCTGGTCAAAGCCTGGGCCATCATCACATAAGCCCATAATAAGAACATTATTCGTTACGTTTACCTTTAACAGAACATTGCGGCATTCTGGGCAATGTTTGGAGATGTTGTTCATTGCCTCCTGAAAAATCCTTAATAAATTTGCCCGCCAATGTGACGGTAAATAAATCTCGTCAAAATCACTATTTAAACCTTCTAAACGAAAAACAACCAGCCCGTCATCAAAGATATTATCACTGCAATCTTTAAGGTAGGTTATGAGTTGTTTAAGGGTTGCCCTTTCCGGATCAAGGCCAAAAGCAAGGGCCCTCAAAGAATGTGAAATTAAATCGGTTTGCTGTGATATTTGCTCTGACAAACTGTCTTTATTATCGTTTGAATTTCCTTTGAGTCGGTAGCTTAGATTTTTAATCTTTGTAATCGGAATCCCTGTGTCATCATGCAGATCCCTTGCTAAGTCTGCCTGCAGTTTATCTCTTATTAGGCTTGCCTGTTTTAAACGAAAAAAATGGACACTAAGAGCTGATAACCCCCCAGCAGTGATGAGCGAAAATAAAAACCACCAAGTTTTCCAAAATGGTGGGGAAATAATTATGGCAATATCCAATCCATCTTCATTCCACATTCCATCACCGTTGGCCGCTTTTACCTTAAACCTGTAATTACCAGGATCAAGATTTGTGTAGACGGCTTCTCTCTTGTTGCCAATATGAATCCAATCCCGGTTAAATCCTTCCATTTTATATGCATACTGGTTTTCATGCGAAGCTTTATAATCCAGAGCTGCAAATTCAAGAGAGAAAAAGTCATCGCGCCAGGAAAGGTTTATTTCCTTTAATCCATTTAATGATAAATCCTCAACTTTCTTGCCAAATTTTTTAAAAGATGTTAAAACTACTGTTGGTGGTTTTGACTTTTGTCGCTCTTGTGGTATAAAATAATAAAGACCGTCTGAAGCACCAAAATAGAGGGTATTCCCATCTTTTAGTGAAGCGCCTAAATTAAAGCCCTGTTCAGGTAAACCATCTGAAAATGAATAATTAGTAAATATTTCAGTTTTTGGATTGAAACGAGAAATCCCTGTATTTGTTGATAACCACAGGTCGCCAAAATCATCCTTTAAAATTCCATAAACCATTTCACCAATAAGACCATCTTGTGTACGGTATACTTTATAATTTTCAACTAATTGACTTTGTGCATTATTATAAATGCTTGAAACATTTAATTTAACTATCCCATGTCCGTATGTCCCCATCCAAAGTATATTTTTATCTGTTTCGAAAAATGAAGTTATTCGAAAGCTGTAATCATTAGGTAGGCCTAATTTAAATTGGGAATAATTCTTTTTTTCAAAATCAAATAACAACAAGCCTTCTGTCCAACCGGAGGCCCATATCACATTTTCTTTTAATGATGTTTGATAAAATGCTGGAATAAATGTTTTATCACTGTTATGGGACTCTGCAAAACTATATTCAGTAAATTCTTGTGTTTCTAGATTAAACAAATTCAATCCTCCACCATTTAGCCCAATTAAAAAATTACCTTGAATTTCTTTTAGACAATAAGTGGTATTGGCAGAAATCGTTTGAAGATTATTCTCATCATGTAAAAATATGTCCATTTTTCCGGTTTCAGGATTTAATCGAATTAATCCGGAACCCAACACCGCAACCCATAAAATCCCTTTTTCATCTTCATATAAGTCACGTACTTGCAAATTATTGTTATTTGGAAGAGAGAAATAAAACTCTCTTACTTTTTGGAAGGAATTTTCATCTTTCTTTAATAGACACAAACCACCGTCAATACCTGCCCATAAATGGTCTGGCTTTCTACTCTTTTTTATTGTCCAGACATTGGATAATTTCGTTTTATTGAATCTTTTATCATCAAGATAAACAGGATATTTATTAAAATATATCCTGTCGGTAATTATTTTATAAATACCAGTATCTTTACTTCCAGCCCATACAACTCCAGTACTGTCAATCCACAGGGAGTATATTCGGTTAGTTCCAAGTGTATTGCTATCATTTTCCTTGTGTTTCAAATAAGAAAAACTTTCCGAACCAGGATTATATTTCATAATCCCTGCTCCATCGGTAGCAAACCAAATGAAACCATCCTTATCTTCTACGATCGAATAAAAAATACAATCTGTCTGGATTTGTTTACTTCCCGTTTGGGATGTGTTGAAATAAAAAAAGTTGTTTTCATTTATATCTCCATTTGGGATTTTAACTAAACCACCACCATTACTGCCTACCCAAATATTCCCTTTTGAATCTTCAAAAAAGGAAGCAACGTCAAAATAGGATTGCTTAATATTACCTGTAAAAGTTTCTGGGAAGTGTGATATTTTTGACTCCATATTCACTTTTCTTTTTATAACAAATAAACCGATTTTATCAGTCCCAATCCACAGGTTGCCTTTACTGTCTTCGAAAAGTTTTTTGATTTTATTGTTTGAAAGTTTAGCAGAGTACACTCCCGTAATAGGAAAATCGCTAAATGAATTATTTTTAAACAAACGCAATCCAATTGCTGTAGAAATCCATATTTCAAAGTCATCAGTTGTATTTGGTATCTTAAGATGAAGTATTTCAGTATCAAGATAATTACTAAATCGGCCATTCATTTGATTTATTTGCGAAAGTTTAGATAATGAATGACCTGCTGCTATCCATAAATTACCGTCCTTGTCTTCCTTGATATCTTTTATTTGAAATCCACCGATTGAGGTTGAATCATTTGGGTTATGTAGATAACGGGTAAAAGTATATCCATCGTATTTACACAAACCATATTCAGTACCATACCACATAAAACCCTGGCTGTCCTGAAAGATACAATTTATTGTGCTTTGAGACAGACCATCTTTTACATCAAAGTTTTCAAAGTAATAAGAATTTTTCTCTTGAGGGTTTGCATTATTCAAAAAAAGAGAAACAGCTAATATCCAAGTAAATCTGTTTAGTACCATTTAAGGAGAAGTTTTTATTTTAGTGACTTTATGAAGAGTAACATGTACTGAACATTCTAAAGAATAACTAAAACTGCAAATTTATTTTGAGTTACTCTCAATAATTATGCACATCATTACTGTATTACTCATTTTTAATCGAAAATCAAGACTTTTTTAAAGCCTTTGAACTCCAGGGGCTTTATTTGTAAAAATATTTCTTTTTCTCGGTATCATAGCCAACCCCTAATTCTTTAAGAAGTTTTTCTTTCGAGTTCTCAGCATGTGTATTAAAAATAATACGCTGAACTGCTTTAGATTTAGATTTTCGAGCACCTTCATCATCTTCATCAAAAAAGAACCTGGATGTACTTATAAGATCGCTATAACAGCTTTCAAAATTACATAAAAACTCAGCGATAAAATCTTTGGTTCTAGAATTATCAATGCTCATCTGAGGGTTATCCACATGCTCCAAAGCATCCAGTAATAATTTATCTTTTTCTTTGGCGAGCTGTCTATATGAAGCCTTACTTCTTCCATCAATATATTTTTGAAGTCTGGTATTGAACAATCGTTCTCCATGTATTCCCGGGTTTGGATCAAATTGGTAGGTATCATGTTCTTCCATTTTTGGTGTATGAAGTAACAGAAGGTTATACAAATTAAATATCCAAATATATAAAGGGTCTGCCCAGAGTTTAGCATTATATTTTTTCTTTCTCTCCATTATGTCTTTTTTAAACTGTTCAATCTCTTTTTGGTGTTCTGGGGTTAATGGACTTTTTTGTGTCATCTTATTCACCTTAGTTTCCAGGTTTCTTTCGAGAGAAGAGTAGAGCTTTTCCATCTCTTTTCTACTTTTCAGCCATACATTTTTATCATAAATGCGCAACAGCTCTTTATCATATATCTCAATTAATTTAACTATTGTCTCTTCGTCTATAGCATCCTCAGGAATTTTATTTGGGGCAGCCAAGGGCGCTACCAGGTCACCGTATAAAGCCCAGCGTTCACCCCAACACTCTTCCTGCAAATCTATAGTGATCTCCTGCCCTTCAGAAATAAAAAAACTATACAAAATAGACTCCCTCATCGAATTAGGTCAAAAACATGCCAAAAGAAGCACCTTGAATGACCTAAATAACCCAATTCAGTTTATTATACTTCATACTGTTGAAATTTAAAACATAGGATTGAGGATGACAAATACAAGAAAAAACAAAATAGGTCAAAAAGGAATAAAAAAAGATCATAGTAATGACCTAAAAAGAATTTTTCATATCAGTATAATAGAAGAAACACAAACGGAGGATAAGTAGAAAATGAATAAAGAGCACGAAAAATCGATTGAATTAGCCCAGCAGGAAAACAGAAAAAATGGAGATAGAGGTAAAGTCTCGGTGGCTAAGAAACCACATTACCGCAGCAAAGGGATAAAAACCCATCCACGGAGGGAAGGCTATAAGAACATTGATGTGACATCCGGAGGCCCAGCTAAGTTTAAGGGCTTATCACCCATGTTACTGGGTCCCGTAGATTCTACACCCCAAGCCCAAAATATGGAGAATTTGTGGCAGTTTTCCAAAGTATTTAAAGGGGATGTAGACGCAGATGGGCAGCCGACACCTGCTTTTTTTGATAGAAGAAACAGAGGATTTGCCGATAGAGTCGCACACCGCAGAGTGAAAAGCAATGAATTCTATTTATTTCATTATTGGCAGGGCAGAAAACTTAATTATACAGAGGCAAGAGAGGAAATATATGTAAAGAATTATAGCGAGTTAGTACGTGAAAGCCAGGTTTATAAAGACCTATTGGCTTTATTAGATGAAGGCATGAACCTTCAAATAATTGGTTATGATGGTCGTGATTACGATGCGACATTAAACCAGGATGGTAAACAATTAAATGAATGGTTAAGAGACTTAAACAAGCCTTTTGGGCACGAACTTGTCCTTGCTGGTCTCTTGGCAGAAACTAAAGGATTTTTAATAAATGAAGAAAAGTAATATTGATAGAATCGGGTTAGAGCGTTGGAACCCAATTACCGGTTGCACAAAATATAGTGCTGGATGTAAGCACTGCTATGCAGAAAGAATGGCAAATAAACTGGCAAGCTGGAATAATCCCAGATATGAAAATGGCTTTGAATTCAAAATGCATGAAGATTTACTGGAAAAGCCCCTAAAAGTAAAAAAAGGTAGAAAATACTTTGTCTGCTCCATGTCAGATTTGTTTCATGAGAATGCAACCGATGAATTCATTTTGAAAGTTTTTGAAACAATGAATCTCGCACAACAACATACTTTTATGGTTGTTACCAAAAGGGCAGAAAGACTAATTGAACTAAATGATAGGATAAACTGGTCTGATAATATTATCATGGGTGTTACTATAGAAAGCGATAAATATGAGTTCCGCGCTGACCTGCTCAGGCAAACCGGAGCCCTCCATAAATATCTATCCTTAAAGCCACTGTTAAGCTCATTGAACACCCTAAACCTGGATGGCATTGACTGGCTTCTGGTTGGTGGAGAATCAGGTGGAGAAGCAGCACGGCCAGTAAAGATAGAGTGGATTAGGGAACTCAGGGATAAGTCTGTTGAGGCAAATATTCCTTTTTATTTCCGTCAATGGGGCAGGGCTGAAAACAATCCTGATCCACTAGATCCTAGCATTAAAAATGTTAAGGGCGGCTTATTGTTAGATGGCCAGACCTGGAAACAACTACCAAGTGTTTTACAATAAATAATAACTATGGCCGGTCTGAAGGCCGGTCTTTTAACCAAAAAAAACAATTGAAAATTAACTGGAAAAAATATGAAGAATTTGATTGGAATTCTTCTTCACAAACAGCAATGAAAAAAAGTGAAAGAATGGAAATAGCCGAAATTGCAAAAGATATGCTTGAATTAAATGATAATGATATGGCCGAAGCTACACCACCCGGAAGATTCGCAGCTACGGTCATTCATCCTAATAACTGTGATTTAGGCATAAAAATCTATAAGAATAATGATGATGGCAGACGCCAGGCGAACAGGGCAATGGCTGTTTACCTGCAGGATATTGAGAGACTTCCCGGTCTTCCAAGTGAGAATGTGCAAAAGATAATCCGTGCAGATCGCTATAATAAGGAGAGAAACTATATAATCCAGGAGTGGATTTCCGGTGACAGCCTGGAATATCTACAGATCAAAAATGCGATTGAACCTGCGCATATTCGCCCGATTATCGAACAGCTATTCCTAAATATTATTATCCCGCTTTGGACAAAAGGAACCGTCTGGTGGGATTCACGGGATGGTAATTACTGTTTTGATGCGAACACTCAAAAACTAACGTTGATTGATATTGATTCTTTAACCACTTATTATGAAGAAATTATTGAAACACCCGATGTATGGAATAGACGTGAACGTGGAAGGGCATTTGCCTTACCTCGCCTGCGCCAAATGGTACTAAGGCTTTTGCAAACCCAAGGGTTCGATAGAGGAATGCAGAAAAAATATAGAGCGATATGGGATAAAGAATTCCTACCCGTTCTTAAAGTCCTTGGCCGGGAAATTACTGATGAATTAGTAGCTGTTACTCACTACCATCATTTCATAAGTGAATTAGAAACAGCAGGACTATTACCAACCCTTACAGTATAATGCTGTAGGGGTTTTACAGGAGAAGCGAATGATAGCCAGAATCAGGGAACTCATTGATAAACGCAAGCATAACGAAGCCTATGAGTTAGTAAAACAAGAATTAAAAAAGAAATTCAATCTGCATAATGAAGAAGATGAGCTAATTTACAGTGAATTACTTGCCTTAAATACAACTGTCAAAACATTGCTAGGCGCCAGTTATGATGACCTGATTTTAGATGCTGTACGGCGCAAGAAATTTAACTCTCAGAAAAAATACAAGATTGATAATGTGAATGTTTTTCTTACAGATGAAAACCTGCTGCTATCTGATAGCGAGACATATATTAATATTATACATGACACTAAATATTTTAATTTTTCTGATAGAAGCGCATCCGATGCTTTTATTAAACGACTTGGTCAGAAACATATAGACACAGAACTGGAAAAACACACAAACCTAAAAAGAGGCGATTATATAAAGATAAAACATCCCTCTTTAAAGGCCCAATACAGCTTTCATATACTGGCATTATTTGGGAATAATAACCAGCTCGATTTTGAAGCAATGGAAAAATCATTAAGCTCTATTCTGATTGAAATGGAGCAGATGGACCTTAAAAAAATTAGTATGCCGGCCATTGGTTTTGATTGGGTCTATATGGTTCCGGATGAACAGAAAGAACAAGTTGCCACCTCCATTGCTGACAAAGTTGCTGAGGTGATTGTTACAACAATCAAACAACAAAAATTTTCTGCTTACCCGGATATACACATAAAATTTGTGGCTTCTGATACAAAAGAAGCATTCACTAAAGCTTTTTACCACTGGAGTAAAATGGATGACTACTATTTTAAGAACATCATTCATTTTCAGGAAAACCAGAAAAAACTAATCAAGGAAGCCAAAACAAATAATCCTAATTATATAAAGCTATTAAATGAAATCAGTAATGCTTTTCGCGAAGACTCTATTGTCTTGCTTTTGGGTGAAACAGGAACAGGTAAAAGTTTCTTTGCAGAACAAATCCATAAATACAGTGCTCGTTCAGCAAAACCATTTGAGAGCTTTAACTGTGCATTATTGAAGCAGGGTAAAAACTATACCCAGTTGTTTGGCTGGGTAAAAGGTTCCTATACCGGAGCGGATAAAGACGGTGTTGGATTAATTGAAAAAGCAGAGGGTGGCACTTTATTCCTTGATGAAGTGGGTAACCTCGATTTGGAATCTCAAAAATCCCTCTTATTGTTTTTGGATAAAGGGCTCTACAGGCGCTATGGCGATCCTAACCAAAGACAGGCCGATGTCAGATTGTTATTTGGTACAAACCAGAATTTAGAAAGAAGAGTGAAAAAGCATCTGTTTGCCCACGATTTGTTTGAGAGAATCGCAGGGCGGGTATATACTCTACTGCCACTACGATATAGAAAAGATGATATTGAAATATTTACAAAATGGCTGGTAAATAGTTTTAATAAAAAGAAAAATCAGTCTGTAGTAGTAGACAGCCTTGCCATCAACGAACTTATGAAGTATTCCTGGCCTGGCAATGTGCGCCAGTTACAATATTATCTACAAAACCTCTACCATAATAGTATCTATAATGAATCGTTCAAGATTGATGTACAAAACATTCGGGAACTGCCTCCCCGTGATTCATTATTTGAAGAGTTTGATAGATTCGAAGAACTTGAAAACATTCTTGAGTCATTCCTAAAAGACTGGAATTCTAAAAAAGGTAAGTTCACCGAAGAATTTATCAATCCAATTCTGGCAAAGATTTATAAAGAAAACATAAATGGAAATATCCGTGAAACGGATAAATTTCTTGGCATAACGGGCTCTTCAGGTAAGCAATCAGAATTCAACAGAAGTTATGCAAAATTCGCAGGACTTGAAGAAATATATAAATCGAACTACATCGACTGAAATCGATCCTCATCGATAATCCTAGCATAAAGTAACATCTTGTAAATCTATATAACTCCTTGTAATTATTAGGTTAAGGCCTAATAATATCCTTTTGGCACGCTTATTTCCTTTGTTATGGAGAAAAAGGGCAAACAAAAGGACTGTTCAATGAAAATACGAGGACCACCACCCAAGCGAAAAATCCAAGACTGAAACATTAATTAATTTAATAATAACAAAATTGGTAAAAAAATGAAAAACCAAAGAACTTTGAAAAATCGTCTGAAAAGACAAAATAAAAAACGAAGAATGAAAAGGAAAAGAGGAGCATCTCAAAATCAACGACAATTCATGAATAAAGCTCAAGAGAGAAAGCAGGAAAACCTGGCACCACAAACAAAAAAAAATACGGTGAGCAAACCAAATGATTTATGTTCTTGTGGCAGCGGAAAGAAATACAAAAAATGTTGCATAAGATACCACCAAGCAGAGATGCTTATTATAGTACCCATTAGTGTTGTTTCAGAGATAACATACAATGTAAACATAAAAACAAAAGATGGTGAGTTTATTGAAGGGTACTCTATGATTCGATTAATGTCATTACATGAATTCTATTTTGATATAGAAACAGACAAAGAAGAATTGTTAGAATGCTTAAAAAATTGGGAGTCATACAGTACATCCAGAATTGATAATTACATAATTCCATCATTACACAAACATATAACTGATGGCGAAATAAACACTTTAGATACTGGGACGCCGAATCATTTAACTGATACAAATAATAAAACAATAGAAAACTACGACTGGATAGAATATAATTCAGTAAAAAAAATTGAGAATGTCAGTGTTAATAAGCCTATAGAGATCGAGCTTAAAACCCTGGATGGAAATGTTCAACCTCTATCACCTGAACTGAACCTCGAACTAAAAAACCCAGAACAGTACTTGGATGATTTACTTAAAGAAGCATATAAATTTTTTAAAGAAGAGATTTTTTCTTCAGTAGGATTTTGCATAAGTCCTCTTGATCAAATTAAAATTGCTTTAGAATACTCTGCTTATAATTACTCAATTTTAAAATATGGGAAAGTTTTTACAAAGACTGAATCGGATGCTTTTATCGATGATACTCTAACAGAAATAAAAAAAGCCGGAAAGTATGAAACATTGATTGAAAAGACAAAGGAAATGCAAGAAGCTTTTCGCGCAAAATATGAAGAAATAACATCACACCAACTTGATGATTTTGTAAATGATTGGCTTGAGTTATTAATACTACCTAAACACTATAGTAAAGAGGAAGACAAACTGCGTTTTGAAGCTGTTCGTAATTGGTATTGGTCGTTTTATTTAATGGAAACAGGCATTTACGATGCAGTAGACTTGGACAAGGAAATTAACCACCAAAAAGATACTGAAAGCGATCCTGGAATCACATATACATCATTCAAAAAAGAACATCCAATTATCGGTATGCATTTACAATTTTCAGAAATAGAGAAAAGATTACTATCTGAGATGGCAAGAAATCCAGAGTTTGTAAGTACATATTTTTATCAAATGATCAACGGTACTGAAGAACTTTTTAAAATAGTTCCGAAAAATTGGATAGACGATTTTTTATGGGCCAGCTCGAATGGGTTTACTGCAAGCCAACTATCCACTCCGATTATTTTTCGCTTTGGGCCAAGCAGAAGTATGTTTTATCAAACTTTTGGCAAATCTACATTACAAAATCTTTTTAAAAAGGAGGGTTTCTGGGGTTTTTCTAAACAGTTTAATATTAAACTTAATCCAAAGGGAATTTTTTCAAATTTTTTAAATCCAAATCCAGTTTTTAAAGATAATATCAAGGCTTATTATGAATCTATTGGTACTAATATGGATCGCTTTGAAGCAATGTGGAAATTGGAAAATAAGTATTTGGCATACCAATATTTTTCTCAAATGTTGCTATCAGAATCTGCCGTAAAATTGTTTTTAGGTAATGATGCAACGCAGAAGGAGGAAGTTGTTCAGAATTTAAATAATATAAAAGTTTTTAGGAAAGTATTCATAAACACTGAAAAGGTATATCACTAAATTAAAAGCCGGTTCGCTTCGGACCGGCTTGTTTTAACTTTAAATGCGGAGAATAAAATGAAATTTAAAATTGGCAATTGCATCGGTGAAGTTTTAATAGACAGGGTAAACTCAATGTACAGCCCAAACCCGCCGTATGGTTATGAAAAAATAACCGCAGAAATGTATTTCAACAATAAATGGCAAAAATTATCACCAAGACACACAGGGGAATTAACTAATCCCAAAGCAAACAATCTCCTTACGCTTTGGAATAATCTTAGGGTTTGGGAAGGTGATGTCGACAAAAATGGTAACCCAACCGCTGAATATTTAGCCAAAAGAAATGAAAGATTGAAAATTGGTGATTATTGGAATCAAACCCGCAAAAATCCTCTTTATTACTATTGGGAGGGCAGGAAACTAAATCGGTCAGAAGCAATGAGAGAAGTATATATTCCTATATATCTGGATTATGTGTTAAAAACAGATCTTTATGCAGAACTCAAAAAGCGAGTACGTGCAGGACGAAATTTATTAATTTTAGGTTATCAAGCCACTAAGTATTCATCAATAAATGATATGGATGGAAAAAAGTTAAAAAAGTTATGTTTTAGCCCGAGCAAGAGATTCGTAAATGCTCATATTTTAGCAGGCCTGTTAACTGATAATCATGTATGGGAAGAATAAAAAACTAATTAGCCGACTCAATTGAATCGGCTTTTTATTTGTATCCATCAGTTCGATATCTTAATTTGGTGTACAAAAGGGCAATAGTGGAAGCTCCAGTATCTATTTTGAATCAGCCAAAGTTAAAATACTTGTTTTTCTAAATTCATCTTTTGGAAAAACACGGCCATTCAAGAGTGTGTTGAAGATGTGATCAAACACAATGCCAGGCTCTCCTTTTTTCTTTCCAGATCTAAAATAGGAATGGCCTTTCGGATAATCATACGTTGTATTGACCTCATCACAATCAACGGCATACACATTTTTTGGTGTAAGGCCCAAATCCTCAGGCCCAGAATGTCCAAGACGACGAGACGCTTCTGCATTCTTCAAGTTTGATACTTTACTCGCTCTTAATGCTAAGTCATCAGATGCATAATAAATAACAACATTTCGCGATGTGTGACTTATCAGCTCTCCTTCATGTCCTTTGTGTAATGATTCATTTAAAATGTCAGCTGCTACCAAAAAAGTGTTCCTAAACAGTAATGGTAAACCTCCAGGCTGGTCATATTTATGCCAGTTACTTAAGGTTTGACGAAGAACCCGGTTTCCCATTGAGTGAGCTAAAATATTAATTCTTTTCAGACATGGATTATCATCAGGGTTATATTCTGTTGAGCTTCTCCATTCCATGAATTTCTGTAACATTCTAGCTAATGAAAAAGCACTTTGATCCGCAGCTTTTTGGTCATCCCAGTAGTCCTTTATGATTCCGATGTCATTATCACAAGGCCATATGATGGGAATAACAAGAATTTCTTCATCTTTTTTATTATCACAGAGTGATTGTAACTCTTTTGCATGATTAAACACATCCTCAGGAAGAGTAGAGAATCCATGTATATACATCAAAACGTGTTTATAGTTTGAGTTTTTAATTGCAGATAGCAAGGTCATACTTCCAATTTCCTCGATAGATTTTTTGGAAGACCTACGGCAACAAAAAAAGGCACGACTCGATGAATTGTTTTCAAGGTCAAATTCAAATTCTTTGTTTAGTTCAGGCTCGGTATTTTTTGTGGGCACTCTATTAGTAATAAATAGCATGTTTCCCTCCCTGTATAATATCGTTAACTTCTTATTTCAATCTTAAGGTTCTTAAGTACTTAAATAAGAACTCACAGTCTGTTGAGGATAAATTGATTTCGAACGATATTTTGTTTTCTTACTTTTAGGTTTTCAGAAAGAAGTGATCTCTTCAATATTTATTTAAGCATTTAACTATTTACTTAGTATATGTGGCAAAATTTTTAGTAAATCATTTTCTGCAACTTCAATATTTGCTGCAGCCTTCATTCCTTGTCCTTTAGGAGGATATGCGATGGCTAAACCTGCTTTCTTCGCTACTTCATCATCATTAAATCCTTCTCCAACAAATATAGAATTCTGTAGGGTGAAACCATTCTCAGTACACATCTTCTCCAAAGCTATTGCCTTACCTTCAAAATCATACTTTGTTGCATTTACTCCAGTTAGTAAACCATTGCTATCAAATAAGAATTTATTTATGTATATATGATCAAACAATTCGTCAGCATTCGGGATTTTTTCGTAAAGAAAAACATCAATCCCACCTGATATTAAACCTACAATAAAACCGTCATTTTTAAGTATATTTATTGCTTCATTTAAATTTTTTGTTACTTGTATATTCTCAGTAATTTTTTTAAAATCTGATCGTTTTAATCCCTTCTCTTTAAACTGGTCACACGCCCATTCACACCACTCTTGATATGAAGTCTGTTGTGTTATATAGCGTCGCATTCCTGCTTTTCTAACAGCTTCTGGAAAACCAAGAAAATCCCAGACCATAGTCCATGAAAATTCCAAACCCCGGAGTAATGTTCCATCAAGATCAAAACCAATTATTTTATACCCATCTTTTGGTTGAATAATAATAGAATTAGCTTTTTCCTGTGTTTTCTTCTTACGATTTGTTTTTATTATTGTAATATAAGTAATTAGTGCTGTTAACAAAGTTGCAACACCCGTTATTATTGCAGCCGTTATTGTTGGATCCATAATAAATAACTCCCCGTGGAAAATCCTGTTTGACAATCCACTTATAAATCGTTGGGTTAACTATTTCAAAAACTAATTTTGTCTTTAAGTTTATCAGCTAATCCTGGGCCAATACCATTAACACGATTTTGGAAATCGACCATATCCTGAAAAAGATTGCTTTGTCTTTCGGATACTATTCTCAATGCAATAACATCGCCTATACCAGGAAGCGATTTTAGTTTAACTGAAGTTGCTGTGTTTACATTTATTAAAACGACAGGGGTTGTCAGATTGTCTGTGATTATACCATCATCATCTGGGTCAGTAATAGTAAACTTTGCCCAAATGGGCCTATGGTCGCTAACTTGCAAAGAAGCCTTTTTGTCATCATTTCCAAAATCAGTTTCATCAAATTTATCTATACCCGTTGTACCCTCAAATTCACGTGTAAAAGAATTGTTAATCCAAATATTATCATATTCGCTTTCTTTAATAGTAGTTCCACCACTGATTAATTCCTGCATTGAGTATATGTTCCTTAAATCATCAAAAGCAGCATCAGATGCTTTTAAATTAAAATCACCACACAATATTACATCTTGTTCAACACCATTTTCATTTTGAACAAAAGCATAAACTTCATCCAATAACCGGGCTTCTTTTCTTCTTTCTTCCTTACTATGGCCAAAGATTGAATGCATTGTGATGACAGTGAAGTCAAAATTGCCGGAGATAAAACTGGCGTAAAAAGGTTCACGTATGAAGTCATTACTAGGATCAGAATAGACATTTGCAAAATCTAAATAATCAATTTTATCCGAACGATATAAAAATGCATATATTTCTTTTTGGGTATTTCCAACAGCCGGACTTAGTATTTTAGAATACTCCAAATTGAATGACTCATCTAACATCTCTATTGCCCGGTCAATTACCCTTTCGTCGCGAAGTTCCTGAATAGCTATAAAGTCATAATCTTTTAATTGATCACATATTAATTTGAGTTCAGTATCATCACGACTGTTATCAGAAAAGATTCTAATATTAAAACTCGCAATTGTTATTGTGTTTTGAGCATGAGAGAGTGGGGTTAGAATTAAAAATATTAGCAGAAAAAAATATTTCATGAGAACCTCCTTTGTTTAGAGGTCTTCCTGACGGGGACTACATTTTTCTTCCTGAATGGTAAGTAAGAAAAGGATACGATAGGAAAAATACAAAGTCAATATTATAATTGATGTTAGCCTTTATAAAATTTCTTAAGAATTTCTGCAACCCCCTGAAGTTCAAATAATCCAGGTGAGATATCCAACATTTTTGTTATATCAATAGGGTCTGCAAGAACAATGGGAGCTTCTAGTCTACGAATCATTCTCTCTCTCGAATGTGTTCAGGTTGCTCATCCAGTTTTTTTAGTTCTTTTTTATGCAAACCTTCAGCACCTTTATTCAATCCGCTATTGGTATTTGTTGTTCTTGAAATTGGGCATAAACGAAGATATGGATGTTTATACCCTGTTATTCTTACACAAGCACGATTTAGAATGTGATCTAAGAACGTTTCACGGCCTATTTTATCAAAACCTAGTCGATTCCACGTATTTCTATAATTATCATAATCTACATGAATCCATAGTTGTTTTTCTGGATGAAGTTTTTTGAAATAACTCTGACCTTTAGTTTCTTTCTATAGTTGAATCTCTGAATTCTGATTTGGAATATTAGGTTTAACGATTACAGCGTTTATAGCACGTTTGCGACCAGGGATTTTCAATTCAACATTTCCGAAGTATTTCTCAATAGTTTGAATATCTACAGCCGCTATGGGTACAATTAAATCATTAGTAAGGCCATAAGTTTGAACATTCATCTCCTCCCAATCTTGGATTTCAAGTCTTTTTAGCATTAATCCCTTTGATTTATTTCTTATAAACTGATAACTGGATATCATCCAGTTGGCAAATTAAGCTTAAATTATCTCGCAGATATATGAACTCTTAGATCGACTTGAAAACCCCTCCCTGCACTCACTAGCTTTACTACAATTTTATGCAATTAAAAAATATTAGATCGTATAAGAAATTCCTTCATCTTTTTATTCAAATGAAGAGGAATTTGTTTTATCACGGACTATTTTTGCATTACCAATTATATCTAAATGATTATATCTCACTTGATTTTTTACTGGTAAGGTTGAATAAACATGATTTATAAAGTTATTCCAATAAAAAGGCGATGTTGTTTCAATTACATCGATTATAATTTCTTTATCGTTTTCGGATAAAGAATCAATAGATATTTTCTTTAAATCCGCCGTTTTATCAAATGTTATAAGTTCCTTTGTAAATCCATAATAGTTTTCTTCTTTTACAATTTTTAAAAACGGATCGATTGAAACCTCTTGAACAACATCTTCAACATAAGGACCATAATGATTAAAAAGCCAGTTGATATTTGTCATTTGATGACCATACTCAACAGCATTTTCCCAATCAATAAGATATATTAATTTTGTAAACCTCGCTTTTGAAAGCTCTTGTTTATTTGGGTAATTAATGTATGTAAACCTAATAACATCATTAAGGTTAGCCATTGTTTTGCCCTTCTATTTTATCGAAGTTTCTTTGTATTTTTTGCTGATTGATTAGAAAACGTATTAATTCTACAAATATAGGTTCGTAGGTATTAATAGTTTCATTAATTTTTGTTTTATGTTTACTAAAGGCACTAGCGATTAAACTTTCAAACACAATAATACCAATTCTTATTTCGTTTTGGCTAATAGCTTTTGCATAATAGCATCGGCTTTTCATTGTTAGACTTTTTGCGGTCTCAGGTTCGATGTTGAATCTTCGTTTCAATGCTTCGTAATACTTATTAGTTCCTGAGGGTGGAAGAGAACCAACATAACAATCACCCTCACCCGCCCATGCATTACCAACAGCACCTTGGTTGTCGGGAATTGCCTGTCTACTACTACTGGAGTTATAAACAGGAGATTTGCTAAATCTACCCCCATTATAAAATTTTTCTTCAGTTGAATCATGGTAGTACAAAGTAATTCTTTCATTAGATCTAATATTAAACAATTCAGTTGAAATAATTCTTAACATACTATCCGCTAATTTTTTAATATTCTTATTATTTTGAATACGTGCATCCGCTGAAAATTCTTCAAAATCATTTAACCGAGTTCTTATTTTGTTTCTATCGGATATAGTGTCTTTTTGACGATCAGAATTTATTCCAGTGATTATAACTAGAAACACGCTGATACTTAAAATAAAAATATGAAAAACAAACCAAAACCCAGTTAGTTGCATGAAATACAATGCTATTACTATAAGGAAGGCATTTGCAACATAGTTAACAGTAGTATTTTTTATTGAAATAAAAGTTAAAAATTTGCTCCATAATGTGGAATTAGTAATTAGGCCTTTTCTTCTCAAAATGCTTGCATTAATTATTTTATTTCTATTGCGTTCCATATATTAACCTACTTTTCATCGAGGCAGTGTTATTCCGGAATTATCTCAATAACTTTTCCACCAGATACCATTGATGAATCATATACACTTCCATCAACTTTATGCTTGTGTGTCCCTTCACTTTTCAATCACCTTAATCATTACACCCCAGTGTATCCATACATGATCATTATTTTACATTCTGGACAATTGTAAGTCACGGAAGTTTTATCATACATTTGTTTTCCTCTATCCTTTAAAAACTTAATTTGTACAATTTCTTAAATAATTGGAGTGAGGAAATTGTAAGGTCTCATTACTCCATAATCTCCACTAGATGCAAAATTCAAGGAACCATCTGGATTATTGAAAACAATTGATTTTAGAGATTTGAATCGATTTTTCGGCAATTGTTAATCAACTCTTCAACATCCGCGACTAAGTTCTTAATAACGTCAAGGCAGCCTGATCCAGCATAAACTTTTTGTACTTCTCCAGATCGAGGATCTTTGAACTCGTTATCAATTAACCTTACATTTGATAAATTCACTATCTTTCCTATCCTTCCGCGATGAGTTCCATGATTACGCCACTCAAAAAGTAAAGCCAACCAACTCTTTTTATTTTTTCGAAGACTTTCTAAGTGATTAAACGATAGTGAAACTTGGTCGTTTTTTTTAAGTGTGTTGGAAACGGTATCCCACCTTACATTATGTAAGTGAAGTTTAAGAGAGTACGCAGCATTAATTTCATGGAGCATTGATTCAATTGAAGCGGCGAGATGGAAGAAACAACTCTCTTGATGAGAATTCTCCCATTCATCATTAGAAGTTGAATCGAGATAATTCTTCAATTCTTCAAAATGAATTTTCGCATATCTCAATTTCTGATCAGTTCTTTCCTTATATTGTGAATTCATTCTATTTTTCTCTAAAAGGTCAGTATTGCTAAGTCGAAAAAGCCCTAAGCTCCCCCTCCCAAGCTCAGGGTTAAATAAACAACTAAACTGTATTAAAAATCACAATCCAAGAGGGCATTTGGATTACGTTTTTTTGATATCGCTAGTTTGGAATCCATAAATATGTATTTACCAGACCATTAGTTCCTTTTTTAAATAGCCGATTATCGTTGGACAAAAGTTTTTTAACAATCCAACCAAGGTCAATTGCTGCGCTTTCAAAAGAAGCGTCTTCATCTTTTCCAGCCTTAATATGTTTATCATAAAGAACTTGAAGAGGAGTTCCATTCCAATCACTATTTACACCACCTACCAAATCACGAACCGCGAAAGGTATTTCGGTTTTGTTTTTTATCCAACAATATATAGCCCCTTGCATAAATACCTCAATTAGCTCCCTTTCATTGTCATTTAGCCCATAGACCTCTCGAATCTCTGATTCTGGTGTAAGTGGCATTCCTAATTCCTGTTTTTAATGACCGGACAAAGTGTAAATATTTTGAAAGCAGTAAAATACATACTAATCTAAAACCGTGCGTAAAACAACTAAAATATAAAATTATTTTTGGTTGGAAGTAATGATTTCGGCGTATATTTTACATCAACTCTATAAATAGAAAGGTAAAACATGAGTGAAACTGTAAACTTAGAGCAACTTGTTATTTCAAATATGTATTCAATTGAAGCTTTAGTAATTCTACTAATTGAAAAAGGCTTAATAACCCAGGAAGAAATCCTTTCAAAAATTAAAGAAGCGCAATTAAAAAATACAAGAACAGGTACCAATTAATGAAAACCAACCTAGTATTCCTTTTTCTAATTGTATCCATTGCTCAATCGGCTGACACACTTAGGGTAGCTACCTACAATATTTTAAACTATAACGGCACTACACGAAATGAATACTTGCAACCAATCGCTCAAGAGATTAATGCCGATATTTTGATCGTTCAGGAAATACTTAGTCAAGCTGCTGTAAACTCTTTTACCACTTCAGTTTTAAATGGTAATTACAGTACAATACCTTTCAATGATGGCCCAGACACAGACAATCACATTTTCTATAAAACAGACAAAGTAGAGTTTATTTCAGATTCATACATATCCACAGAACTGCGAGATATAGCTGAGTATAAATTAAAAGTGAATTCAACAGACGAATTTCTTTTTATCTATTCCGCCCACCTCAAAGCGAGCCAAGGATCTGATAATGAACAAAAGCGTTTGGCCGAATGCACTATTTGGCGGGATCGTTTGAACCAACACTTACCTGGAACGAACTTTATCATCCTTGGAGATTTTAATTTTTATGATTCGGGTGAACCAGGTTATCAGAAACTTTTAGGTGATGAAGCAGACAATGATGGACGTTCGTTTGATCCAATTGATTCACCAGGTAACTGGCACAACTCGGAATCTTTTGCCGGGATCCATACACAAAGCCCACGAGTAGAACAATTCGGAGGAGGTGCCTCAGGTGGATTGGATGACCGTTTTGATTTTATTCTTATTTCTGAGGCTTTGAAGGATGAGGTTCTTCCGAGTTCTTATACGGAATTTGGCAATGATGGTCAGCATTTCAATGTCTCAATTAATAATGGAGATAATAGTGCTGTTAGTTCAGAAATAGCAGATGCTTTGTACTATGGAAGCGATCATTTACCTGTTTATTGTGATTTTGTATTTGATGATGTCTCTGGAATTGAAAGCGAAAAACCAAAAGATTTCGTATTGCTACAGAATTACCCAAATCCGTTTAACTCCATAACAAATATTGTATTCGAAGTAAAAAAACCGGGAAATGTAAAACTTGATCTTTATAACACATCCGGAAAGAAAGTTCTTAATCTTATTGATAATCCCTATTCAATAGGAAAATTTGAGTATAGATTTAATGCAAGTTCGATTGCAAGTGGAGAATATTATTTACTACTTTCTAATGATAGTAAAAATAGTCCACGGAAAATTGTATTAATAAAGTGACATTTATATATATTTATGAGGCCTCTTATTATCTGCTGTTTTCTATACAATAAAAACTATTTCCTATTGCTATTTCCTTTTTACTTGGAATTCAAACTGTACTAACTTATTCTTTAAATATTAAAATTACTGTAGCTAAAGTTATTTCGATTGAACTCCAAGTTCTATCTTTTAAATATAGAATATAAAAGGCTTCTCCAGAATGAGTTTCATAACAATAGAATTCATTTTCTTTTTTTCTATAGTTTTTATTTTAGTAAAAATAATTCCTGAAAAATACAAAATAATATTTCTTCTAATTTCGAGTTATTATTTCTATGCTTATTGGAACTCACTATTAGTATTTTTACTCCTTTTTTCTACACTAATAGATTTCTTTATTGCTAAGAGAATCGAGAAAACTGCAAATTATTTTCAACGCAAAAAGCTTTTATTTTTAAGTATATCTTTAAATTTAACTATTTTATTTCTCTTTAAATATTTCAATCTGACTATTGAGACATTGAATAATTTTTTACAAATGATTAATCCAAATTATTTAATTTCGTACAGAAGCGAGCTATTATTACCTATAGGGATATCATTTTATACATTCCAATCAATATCATATACAATCGACATCTATAAAAATAAATATCCTGCCACAAAATCATTTTTAAATTTTGCTTTATATGTTTCTTTTTTCCCGCAGTTAATCGCAGGACCTATAGAGAGAGCCAACTTTTTGTTGCCACAGATAAAGGCTTTAATAAGGCAAAAATCAACCCAGCTCATTAGTGGTTTAAATTATTTCATCTATGGTCTTGCAAAGAAAGTCATAGCAGATAATATCGGTTTATATGTTAATGATGTATTTGGCAATATAGAACAATTTAGTGGATTAGAAATTGTTATGGGTTCAATCATTTTTGCATTTCAAATATATTTTGATTTTTCAGGATATTGTGATATTGCAATAGGTGTTGCAAAGTTTTTTGGCATCAATCTTACAAACAACTTTAATAAACCATATTTTGCGACTTCAATAAAAAATTTTTGGGAGAGATGGCATATTACATTGTCGACTTGGTTTAAAGACTATGTCTATTTTAATCTCGGGGGAAATAAAAAAAGTAAGCCAAAATGGGTTTTTAATATAATGATAGTTTTTATATTGAGTGGCCTATGGCATGGAGCAAAATATACCTTTTTATTATGGGGCTTGTTTCATGCAATATTTTATTTTATGGATCACTGGATTTATAAAATAAAATATGTAAATAGCCCGAATTATTTCATAAAAAGTATAATGATAACAAAAACATTTCTTACAGTTTGTGTAGGATGGATACTTTTTCGAGCAAACAACATATCTGATATAATTTTAATTTTCGAAAAAATTATAGATATTTCATTTTATGCACCAAGTGTTGAGCTTGCTTCAAGGTTTTTTCAAAATTTTAATCTTATAGTTCTTTTTTCTTTTTTATTTATAATTATTATTGATCATACTGACTTTTTAAAGAGACGGTTTATAGATATTAAAGAGTATTATATTACTTCAATAATAATTTTTGATATATTGTTAATAATCATACTTATTTTAAACATTAATGAAAATGCGCCATTTATTTATTTCCAATTTTAGGGAAAGCTTTATTCTTCATCCTATAAATCCCGTTAAAAAAACCAAATTCCCCGGCATATAATATCTCGTTTATCTCCGAATACATATACCCATCCCATTCATCGCCTCGGGTTGAGGTTATTTGATATTCTTTTTTTTGGAAAATATCATAATAGAATAAATCCCAATTGTTGTTTTTAAAACCAGAATAAAGAATAAGCTGATTTTGTGTATTATCAAATCTCGGATCCCATTCATCATACGATGTATTTGTTATTTGAATTTCCATCTTTTCAAATAGGTCAAATACAAATATATCAAAGTTGTCCGTTCGTTTAGAAATATATACTAATAGTGAATCATTTGGAGAAAACGCAGGTCGCCAGTTTTCAAAATTATTTTGAAAAACGTTATAGCTCGTTTCTGTTTTTATGTCATATATATAAATTTGAGGTGGTGTATATGATGATTTTAATGAATCAGAAAACCACCCAGAAAAGACGACCTTTTCTCCATCTTTTGAAAAAGTTGGTATGGCTCCAAAGAAATTATTTTGTGAAGTAATTGTTTGTTTTTGATAGTTATTGTTATTAAAAATGATAACTTCTGTTTCTGAACTACCATATTTTCCTTCTGTAAAACAAGTAAAATTGTCTTTGTTAATTGATGGGTGAGACTCATCGAAAGTATTATAAGATATTTGTTTTAAATTGTGAAAAGAATAGTCAGCTACGAGAATTTCAGAGTTAAAATCTCTAGTTGATTGAATTAAGATGCTATCATAATCAGCAAAATAACTTGGATATCTATCGTTTAGTGAATTTTGACTTAAATATTGAATTTTTGATTCACTAAGTTTCGATTTTTTAATGAAGTGCGATAATTCCTTTGCTAATAAGTCATGTCCATCTTTATTTAAATGTTCATCAAACTCAAAGAACAATTCTTTATCACTATTTAAGAAACTTGGCAATAAATCTATGTATAAGACATCCAAACTATCGGTTAAATCTTTCATTAATCTATTTGGAAACCTCATATCGAGTTGATCAACATCAATTCCAAATTCAGTAATGACCTCGTTAAAATATCTATAATGCACCTGTTCTTTTGTAGGGATTAAAAATACAACCAGTTTTATATTATTATCTCTAACAAATTCAACAAATTCTACAAAATAATTTTTAAAATTCTCTATATCTTGTTTTTTCATCTCAGATGATTTTTTATAAAATATATTATAGTTAATATTATTTATTTCGTTTTGATAAAATGGTTCTGCCCACCGACCAAGTGGAAGTTCATCGGGATTTTTATATTTAATAGAGGAAAAAAGAAATCGAAAATAATCGGAATAGTGCATTAAATAATCTAAGAAATTATACTCCTTCAAATTGACATTCATGAAATCATTAAAACTGCAAACTTGTAGAAAAACGGTTTTAGGATTTAATTCATTTTTGAGTTTTTTCAATAGCAAGAACTCTTCAGTAATACCAAATCCACTTATTCCGGCATTAATAATTACTTTGTTTGGAAAGTTTCGATATAAATTAGAAGAAAAAATTTCACTATTATTTACTTGAGCAGCTTGAGTATAAGAATCCCCTAAGAAAAGCCAATCGCAATTATTAATTGTGGTTTCAGGATTTTGATAATTGTGTATTCGATATCCTTGTGAATTTGTATAATAAAAAGATGTATACTCTTTATCAGTAATGGTTTTATCTAAATTGGGCTTATTAAAATAATGATTATCATACATTTCATAAAGGTCTTCTATAACAAACTCATTAAAATTGTAAATAAAAATAACTTCAATATTTATAAAAGTTGCAATAATGATTAGAAAACTAATAATTAATGAGAACAGTTTTCTAAAGAAGAAAAAGAATATAAAAACCAATAATAAAACTATGAGAAAGCTTAGTAGAGATAAGATTATATTATCATAAAGTAGGTAAAATATCACTGGATTCCCTAGGACTATACTAATCAGTGATACTGTTTTAAAATGCGTTTCTTTTTCTTTATTCAATCTCGTCATAATATATTATGTTTGATTCAATTTTTTCTTCATAATCATCATCAAATTTGTCAAAAAAATCTTCATTAGTAATTCTTTCAAGACTATTAACATCAACCTGGTAATCTTTTAAATCTACTGAGTGGAATTCATTAGCATGTGGGAACAAAAACGCTATTAGTATATTAGAATTTTCCAGAAAACATATTTTATAGAAAAAACTAGGAATTCCAATCTTATTATTTCCGAAAACCCCCATGTCGCTATCAATAAAAATGCTACCAGTAATAATACACATGCGCAAATTCGATACCCTAACCATTTCCCTTAATTTATTTTCTAAAAGAGCAAATATACCCCGGTTTAATCCGGGTTTTTGGGGAGAAATATTTGACATAACAAAGGTTTCATCTTTCAAGTCCTTATCCCAATAATAGTCTCCAGCAGGAACAAAATGCCCTCTATCAAAACCGCTTTTATAATAATCCTTTTTTGTTGCTGTTACGGTTTTGTGGAAGTCATCTATCCAAAAGCTGTTCATTCTTTTGGCCTTCGGTTGACTTTGATCTAACTGTTCAGGCGATAGAAAATGAATAGTAAAATGTGGAGACTTTTGTTTTTTATTATATTTAACTATAAATCCACGATAGATTAAAAATTGGTTTGCTGAATCACTTTCATATTTTAAAAACTTATTAATTGAATCTAATTTTTCATCAGATGATAAAGGTATATTTATTTGTCCATTGACTAAATTAATAGCCAAGTAAATAAAAACAATTACAAATTTCATTTGACGTTTTCAATTAGTTGTTTGAACTCAATTCCTGCTGAATTAAAAAGTCCTCCACATTCGTTTTTTACACTACAGTCAAGACATTCATCAATATATATATTTTTCCAATCTGAAATAGATTTCCTGGCAAAACTCCACAATTCCTTTGGAATTAAGCATAATGGGAAATTATAAAGCGAAACATTCATAAGGTTCTCATCTAAATATAAAACAGCATCTTTAAATGTTTCAAAATATTCCTTTGGATTAAAATCTAAAACGTCTTTGTTTGCTCTTGTATACCCAGTATTTTCGAGGTTCATCAAGGCAATATGTTCAACAAACGGGAAGTTAAAATATATATATCTTACTAAATTATTTAGCCGTACAAGTGTTAAGTTGTGAATAACAATTCTTATTTCAATTCTAATATTTAGCCGTGCTAAATTATAAAGACCTTGTACGGTTTTATTAAATGAATTTCGTGCTTGTACAATGTAATCATGATCTAAATAATTATCCGAATATAGCGGTATACAAAATACCATCTTCGGAGAACAGTTTTTTGCAATTTCTTTGGCAAAGCTAAAATCACAAAACTTTTTTCCATTCGAAAGAATATGTATTTCGGACTCTGGTAGCTTGTTAGATATTTCAGCTAATAGCGTTGATAACTTGTTATTTAACAAAGTTGGTTCACCACCGGTAATTCCTAGAAGAGTAACTTTCGAATTTATTAAACTTAAGATTTTTAAATTTATTTTAAATAAGTAATCAATATCATCGATCTCTCTTGGTGGTTGCGAACACATGAGGCATTTTGAATTACATTGTTCTGTAACAAATAATGCATTATGGAAAGAATTGCTTTGAAAAAGAACCTGTAACACGCCTTTTGATGTAATTTCAACAATGTCATTCTCGTTTAAAAAATGAAAATCATCCATGACAAGTATCGGAATTTTAGATGATAGAGAATTCTTAGGAAGGGCATTTGTAATTATAGCTGAATAATTAGAATTGTTAAACTTCTTAATCTCTTTCTCATCCAAGATTAAAATACAATTCTCATCTTCAAATGATGATTTTTTTTGATGAGTAATTCGACCAATTATTGACTTTGAAAAATTGAATGTTTTCCCTTGTTTTTTTATCATTTTAAAGTTACAGGTTTACGTACGACCCAAGACCTAAAAATCTTTTGATTTATAGGATCTTCTAAAAGTTGAAAAATATATTTGATTATTTGTTTGTTCTTTGCACAAAATGAATTTGTTGGCCTAAAGCCATACATATCATTTTGAGTAGAGTAATTCCTTATTGGATCGGCACCACAAAATGGTTGAAAAGCACAATCAGAGCACCCCGCTATACATTCATTAGCCCAGTTTTCAGCAATTTGATGCGCTTTTTTGCCATAAAAAATCTCATGATATGTATGTTTTTCCATGTGTCCAAGTCTAAAAAAGTTATCATTATCTTCTGCAAGCATTCGTGATTCATCAGAGGCATATACATAGCCGTCATGGTTATAAACAATAACATTATTGATAGCACCATTTGGAGATTGTAAATCAGTAAATCCAACGGGAAAGGGTGTTAATATTTTCGATAAAATTACAGTAGTAAATTCTTCAATAAAAAATGTCCCTTTTTTATTCAACTCCAATATGTAATCAAGAGCAGTTTTAAAAAAACTAATAAATTTTTCTGTATTATAAAGATTAAGTTTTTCTGATTTTTTCGCGAATCCAAAAGGATTTATTTCTCTTAAAAAGATACTAGTAAATTCTTGTTCTAAATAATCATTAATTATTTCTACTGGATATTCCAGTGATAACTGTGATGTTGTCATTAAGGGTGATATTGAATCATACCCTAATATTTTGCGACACAACTCAATCCCTCTCAATGTTAAATCGTGACTACTTTGTTTTGTAATAAATCGATTTTTATCGTGAATAAATTGAGGGCCATCGTACGAGGTAGAAATAGAAATATCATTTTCTTTACAGTAAAAAAGGAAATCTTCTTCTACTAAAGTGATATTTGTGCAAACGACAAAGGTTATATTTCTTTTTTCTAAGACATTGATCTTTTTTATTCTTTCAACAGCAAATTTGATCTTACTTTCTGCCAATAAAGGTTCACCGCCCTGGAATTCTACCGTGAGATAATTGGAGGGCGATTTAAACATTAAGGAAATTGCTTTATCCAGATTACTGTCTGATATATCATATTCTAAATTATATTCCGGTTTCCTAGAAACCTGACAATAATGACATGTATGGTTACATCTAAGAGTTATAACAAAGATATGTAATGAAGTAAATTTATCGAGGAATGATTTTTGGGTTCGGAATCTAATAGCCAATTGTTCAATGTTTTCGGGAACAGGGGTTTCAGATATAAAATTTTTTGATAATAAGTCTTTGTACAAACTGGAAAATGAATCTATCTTTCTATTTACTATAGACTCTACAGTTCCAGATTCAAACCATATATAATCACCAAGATCATTTACAATTAATTCTTTGTCTTCGATTCTTTCAAATCTAAAAGGTAAAAGGAAATAATTATCAGTTTTCTTTTTAAAATGATCCTTTGGCAAAAATTTCATAAACATCAATCATGGTTTGAAAAAGCTTTTGCAATAATTAGTTCTTTTATGTTTTTAGTTTCTTTTGAAATAATAGATCGAAGTTTATAATCAATTAAATCTCTTTTAATATTTTTACAAATTTTGTCTTTTTGTGAATTCTCTATTGAACCACTATTAAGTAAGTCCATTTTAATAGATGCTGTATTGTTTTTATTTAAATCTATTTCAACGCTAAATTCTTTTTGATACCAGTAAAAACATCTATGTATTGTTTCAACATCATAGAGGTTTGTATCTATTTCAAACACTAGCTCTTTATTTTTTAGAATGCATTTCAATACAGTATACCTAGTTTTAGAAATGTAAGAAAAGAAACTATACCATCAGGATTTATTCCATTTTTCTTTTGAAAACTTTTGATCGCTTTCTCTAAATCAATGTCAAAGTCATCACTGATTTCCAACTTATATCCTAGTTTATTCATTTTTTGTTTTAATAATCTTACATCTTTCCCACTAAAACCAAGTTTCAGAATCCTAGAGCCTAAATTTGCTTTGGTTAAGCCCTTTTTAAATTTATAATTTTCGGAATTAAAATTTATTATATAGTATAATGTTAAGGGGCCAACTACTCCATCAATTGATAACCCAAATCGTGATTGGATATCTTTGACTATGTTTGTTGTATTCTTATCGTAAATTTGGTCTGGAATAATTGAATAAAGCAAAGTTTTTAACTTTGATTCTAATTTGGCTACATCTTTTCCTTTATGGCCTTGTTTTAGGGTTCTTGATCCCAATTCATCATTTTGCTTAGTGTAAGTTTTGGGGGTTTTTGGAGTATAACTGGGTGTAGTTGTCCTACTTGAATAATGAGATCTATGTGACGAGTGGGATCGATGTGATCGATGAGAAGCAAAAAAGAAATCATTTGAGTTAGAATATTGCTTCAATATTAAAACAGGTTTCTTTGTAAAATTTTTTTTCTTCGTGTCAAAAATGGGTGGCTCACTATCTGGCAAATCCTTTACATAATCGTTTGTATTATTAGATAATACATCCTCTGTAATGGTTCCGATACCTGTTAATCCAATAAGAACACTCCGTACTACATCATTGAGACTTTTCATTTGGCCTCCATTCATTTCCTATGATTGGTATATTGATACTATCAATTACTTATTTTGATGACCAATTATTTTTAAAACCTGTAACAAATATGATTACTTAAACGAATTATAACAAACCTAAAACTAAAGCGCCATAATTTTTTTATTTTTTTTAACTTGACAGAAGTAAGATAATGACACTAACATCAAAGTTTTAATGTTACTTAGCCATAGTAAATTAAAATCGTTGGAAAATTTAAAACAAAGTCTAAATATTAGGTAGTTTATTTTGAAGTTATCTTTTTTTTCGAATATTTTTGTTGGCAATCAAGAACCTACTTATAAGAGGGTATTCGATGAATAATTTGCAAATTCGTAATCGTATAATTGCTGATATAAACATTCAGAATATTGGTGGTGAAAAAACAATTGGTAATTATCTTCTAAGGTTAAACTTTGAACTTTCATCAAACTCCGGAATAAAAGCATTTCATCTAACTGCATTAAACTATGTAGATATTAAGCAAGGATCTGGTCGGCAAAGATATAATATTGGGCTCTGTCACTTCGATAGACTAATACTTAATCTAAGTTATACAACCCATTTAAATGTCTATATATCGTTCGATAAATATCAATTAATAGAGTTAGAGAAAATAAGAGCAGGAAAAGATCTAAATTTTGAATTAGAGATTAAATGCTTAGCAAAGGGATATGAAGAGCATGAAATTAATAAAGAAGATATTGTTGAAGCTGATGCAAAAATATATGTCAGGATTGAGCAGAGCAAATGGCTTGAAGTATTAAAGCAAATAGGGTTTTCAGAAAGCCTTCTGCTTGAAATTGAAACACCAACATTCCCCAAAAATAAGAAGTACCACAGTATTATTGATAAGTTTAAAAAAACACTCGAACTCTTACATAAAGGAGAATATACATTCGCTGTAAACCAAAGCCGAATGGTTTTAGAAGGATTAAGGAAAGAACTAAATTTAGAGATTAAAATTGGGGAGACCATAAAACAGATAAAAAATAACCCCCTGGAGATGAATAAGGATTATCGATTTCTTTATATTTTAAATGCTACAAACCATGCCTTGCAATATGGCATGCACACTGCTACTAATTCTGAAGAGACATATATTGACTATTCACAGAAAGAAGCTCAATTAATTGTTGGTAATACAGGACTTTTGGTTTCCTATTTACTTGATAAAGAACAAATAGGTGAACTATAAAGCCCCAAACCATCTCATTCAGGGCTTCCTTTTTCCAATTCATCCTTCAATCTCCAAAATTGATCAAACAACGCTGCACTCAACATCATTGCCAACGTACTCCCATCCTGCATCAAGAATTTCTGAACACCCTCAATAACTCCAAGCAAGATATTCAGCTCATTTTTCACATTCTCTTTCATTATAACCCCCCATAATTTTCAACATACTTCTCTTATGCCAGCTTTTATGGCATAAGAAGAGGGATAAGCCTATCAGTCAAAAGGGAAGGAGGAGCATTGTGGAAAAAATTAATCCTGCCTAGAAAGATCATCCTCACCATACAACCCCGTTTCAACAGCCACGAACAGAAACTCATTCTAAAGTACAACCTGTCCGGAATGAACTGGATACTAAAGCTAATCCTGAATATCGCCCGCCGTTATGCCCGGATCAAAATCACCGCTACAAAAATAATCATCCCGCTTCAATCGGATATGCCCTATAGAATAGAAGATATTTCAGGACATGATATAACCATCAACCTAAAAAGGAGATAAACATATGACCCAGGAAACCCAAACAAAGATAGAGAAAGGCGCTGTCATTGCATCCGTCATAGTCTCAGGTGTGCAGCTGGCCCTGCAAGTAACAGGTCTGTTTCGCGGAAAGGCCTAGCGACATGATGCCACCGGAAACAGAAGATAATGTCGTGGATGTGTCACTCAAGCATATAGTGCTGGCCTTTGGCGGTATTCTGTTTGGTACCGCCGTTGTAGGCACCACCATCGTTCTGGTACGTGATCATATCCGCTTTAAACGGCAGAAGTCATTTTTTGACAGCTTCAGCAACCTGATAAATTCCATTACCAATATTGGAGGAACTAAATGGAAAAAAGAGTAGATGGATATTTTATTAGTAATGATGAAGTCAACAAAGGCAAGAGGATACTTACATATGTAGGGATCGGCACCATCGCCTGGAAAGTAATGCGCTTCATTATTGCCTCACCGGTGAGATAAGCCATGGCCACAAAGTTGAGATTCAATATTAACTCACAGGCAATAGCCAAAACAGCCAGCCTGATCTCCAACAGCGTTTTATTAACAGCAAACGCTTATTTGATTGGGACCGGTTTTGCTAACAGCTTTCGGGAGCAGAAAACTATCAGCCGTAACCAGAACCTGCAGCTGACAGCTGAGATTGCCACATCCATCGCTTCACTCACCCGGGTAATTACGGACACCCTCAATAAACATAATAACAATGAGAGTGGTTAAGTATTACCCGCCCGAATCCCGCCGCTACCTTCAGCAGAACCTGCAATGCATCTACTGTGGAAACACCACAGCATTCTTTATCGATCTCAAGTTAAGACATCAGGTCATCATCCAGGATGACAGCTCCATTCTTGTTGAACCATCCAGGACAACGAAGAAGGTCTTTCATTCCATAGCCAATAATTTGGATATGGTACTGGATAATGACAATGAAGTGATCAACTGTGCCAACTGTAAGAATCCCGGTGTAGACAGGCAGGACCGCCTGCTGGATTATTGTTGGCAGGTGGGTTGTCCCGGCTGTGATGTCTGCGGCAGCTATATAGATAAGGAAGATCTTATTGAGACCTGCACAGAATGCCTCAGGGAAAACAAAGGTAAAATCGAGGAGGAAGACTGTGCCTATCAATGCATGTATTATGATAATGGATTAGACGCCGTACGCAGTCACTATGAGATAACACTGGAAGAGTTAAAGCGGGATGCGGGTTATAAACAGACACCAATGAGGACTTAGTTTAATCGAGTCCTCATTTTTTCTGGTGATACAAGAAATAATTATCCACTAATTTCACGAATTATCACGGAAAAGAAAAACTATAAAAGTTCTTGAAAATCCGTTGAGCGAATTGTGCGAAATCCACGACGCTTTATGTCGGGATGGATAAGAAAAAGAAAGAACTAAAATATGTTGAAAACTACAAAGGATAAAAAGGGATGGTTATTGCCATACCTGGTCTCACTTGACCTGATGTTTTATAAAAGATGGGATTATTGGCTAAACATATGTAGCAGAAACAGGATTCCCGATGAACCCATTCCCCCTATCGACTTCCATCCTATTCATGAATATCCCAAGAAAGAAGTGCAGAAGAATTTGAAAGATTGTTTGAAAGAAGCTACTTATCAGCTATCGCATCCTTTGCATAGTTTTGTGGACTGGATACTGTGGGGCTTCAACTACGGCAAAGAATTTCCTGTTGGCGTTACTGAGAAGATTGATGATTATTGGTATCGTACGTTTAATCTGGGATTGTTTTACAGGGAACCGGCTGATCATTGGCCCGATCTGGCCATGGATGTGATGGGAAAGAATAACCCTCTCGGATTCTTTGCTACGCCCGGTGCTGTTGTTGAGATGATGGTCAAGATGCAGTTTGGCGGCAAGCCCACCCATGAGCATAAAGCAAAAAGCGTTCTTGATCCCTGTTGCGGGACCGGCGGCATGCTGCTCTATGCCTCCAACTATTCCTTAAATCTGTTTGGACAGGACATCTCGCCACTGCTGACAAAGATAGCTATGATCAATGCCTTCATCTATATGCCCTGGATGGTTTCCAAACCAAAACATTTAAGTATATTTGATGTTCAGATCACTGAGAAAGAATTCCCATCAGGAATCAGGATACCCGTCTGTAATAATTGTGATCCGGAAAAGCAGAGTTTCTATATGGATCTGCAAACAGATTACCAATGCGAAGTTTCCAACACAGGTCATTTCACTCTGGACACACCCACCATCAGCAGCGATCTGATTAAAAGAAAACTAAAACCCGAAAACATTTCCTGCTCAGAATGCAGTAAACAAAAAGAGGAACATGCATGAGTATAATATGTATCGACTGCGGAAATCGACAGTTCTTTGATTGCGAAGTGGAAACAGTCATGGAAATCGAAATGTCCGGAGAAGGTCTTTTGTTACAACCGGCCAAGTTTGAGGATTGGAACTATGCTGAGGAAAATGTGCGTGACCAGGTAAAAGAAGCGGTGCTTTCCACAGAAAAGATGAGTGCCGATGAATTATCAATGGAAGATTATAATCCCTATTTGCGCTGCGCCGTCTGTTTTTCCGGATCCGTTTGCCGGCCTTTCTCAGACTGGTACCCAAAGAAGGCCACTGTTGGTCTGGATGAAGAAATGATTTCTAATAGAAACCTATTAAAACAGTTAAGAGGAGAAAAACAAAAATATGAAAATAAATTGCCCGTCCTGTGGCAACCATAAAAAGTTTTTGATTCCGCTCTGGGTGCGCGCCACCTTCAAGTTTACTGAAGAAGGCACTATTTCCATTCTGCATGTAAAACCTTTGGAATCCCTGGAGGAGAAACTGACCGACCAGGGTAAGACATCCTTCCAGCTCACTTGCCAGGAATGCGGTGATGATGCACTTATTAATTTCAATGAATATGAAAAGCTGGATAAGGAATCGGCAGAACGCAAAGCACTGGAAGGGATTGGCTTATGAGCGAGGATTATAAAAGCCAGATCAATCAGCAGATTAAGGATGCTGTCAACCAGTGGATAGAAGAGCTGAAGCAAAAACACCCAACTTTGCTTTTGACAAAACAGTGGAATGTATTATATCCCAAAGGTTTCCATGCCGGAAACAATCTGCTTGCAGTGGTAACAGGAGCAAAGAAGGGCAAACACCTGGTTGCAGAACTGAATATTTTCCTGCCCGATAACCTGGAGTTGGATCTTAACAGTGTGGAACTGTTGTTAAAGAACGAACCCTATACTCAAAAGAAAAAATCCGCCGGTGGGCGGACAGGCAAAAATGTACCAAGACCGATTGATGAACCGCTTGATACATTGAATGACATAATCCTGAGTGTAAACCAGTTCCTTCAAAATATCCATATCCCTGAAACTTTTCACCCGACAGCCGATCAGGCATATTCATCCAAATCGATAAACCGGCCGTCTCAAGCACATGTAAAAAATATTAATATAAAACAGAACAGTGCACCAGCTAATGTGGATGAAGTAAAGAAAGAACTACTCTATAGTCCTGCATTACCGGAATGGTACAGGACCATCGAAAGTCCATCGGTTAAGGCCGATCTTGCCCAAAAACTGGCGGAGAGCTTTGTCAGTTACCAGCAACAAACAGGCAGGAAAATCGAGTTTGTGGAGTTCTTTAATATCTTTACCGAGCATCTTAAAACCCAGAATAAGCTGCATCACTACTGCCGCTACAAAGGCCAGCCAGTCAAACTCGACTCAAACAGTTTTTGCACCGAGAGCTTCTGCTCCAAGAAACCCTATAATTCAGTCTGTAACCAAACTACTTTAAAATTTGGAGAACCTTAGTTATGTTATTTGAAATACAAACTTTTCTGCCATTAGCGGATAAGGTCTATGACCGAAAAACAACACTGGATATCCTGCACAACATATGTATCCGGGATGGATTCATGATGATGACCGATCTGAATATCTTTGTCAGGATGCCCATTAAAAATACCCGACAGTCGAACAGCCATTATTATACATTGCCCATTAAAATCCTCAAGAAAATACTTGCCACCAAACCTTCAACCTTAAGCATTGAAAAATCTACAGAAGATAAATTAAGTATAATGTTTGATGAGTGTCAGATTATTGTTCCCACTGAAAAGACAACCGATTACCCTTTTTTTCCGGATGAAACAGAAGATTTCGAAAAGATTGCTGAGTGGAACCGCGATGTGTTTAAACAGCTGGCTAAGCAGATCACCTTTGCATCCATGGATATTATGCGTGCGTCACTGACAGGCATTCTTGTAAAACAGGATGAGTATCTCAGTTCCGTAGCCACTGATGGACATGTTCTGCAATGGATCAAGAACCTGGATACAGCTAATAAATGCCTGCACTTCAAAGAATACGAATGCATCATCCCGGCGAAGGTCATCAAAATAATAGCAAGATATGTGCAGTACAAAACAGAAGCCTGGCAGTCAGAGAAATACCTGATGTTTAAGTTGGGTCACGGTATCGAGTTTGTGGTGCGCAAGATAGATGATCCTTATGTAGACTTCAAAAAAGTAATTCCTATCGAGCTGCCTAATACACTCATTTTAAACAAAGACCAGTTGCTCAAGCATATTAAATCAGCCAAGAATTTTTCCAATTCCAACACAAATCAAGCTGAGCTTAAGGCCATGAATGGTTCCATTGAATTTAAGTCCCGGGATATTGATATGAACACAGAATATCATTCCAAAATGGAAATAGAAAAAAGAGAAGGAGCTGAGATGGATGTTGCGCTCAATCTGGCGTTGCTGGAAAAGAGTGTAAACGCCATGGAAGGTGAGCTGATCGAGTGGAAATATATCGATGGTGATGGCCCCAACATTTTGAGTAGTGATGATAATACTCTTAACCTGCTTATGCCGGTCAGGAGGAACAATGAAGAATAACCTGGTAATAGACTTTCCTGAAAAGATTGAAGATAATATAGAAGATTTTAAACAGGATAGCCTTGACACTGAAACAAACTACACTGCTGCCAAGATAAAAGTCACCCGCGATCCCGAGTCAAATAATCCCATAGTTTTCTATTCTCAAGAACTCAGTAGGAATTTCAAAGATCATTCGGATAAGTTTGCTAAAAGGCATATTATCAAAGCATTTACACCATCCAACATGGAGGCCGTTGCTGATACAACTCTGGAACGAAAGTTTTCAGATACTATCCTGGCCTTTAAAAATCAAATCCCGGATTACTCACCTTTGTCTGATATTCATTCCGAGAAAATGAAACTGTTTATGGATGAAGACTCGGCCACTTTCCTCTCTGATATCGGTATAAATATCGATGGCCTCGGTGAGGATTTTGGTGGTCTACAAAGTGTCTCTGCCAACCCATTTATGGAGGACATAGCTTATAATGCCAGCCAGCTAAAAACAGAGTTAGCAGAACTACGTGGAAAATATATGCTGGTAAAAATTCAGATGTCGGAATCGTTTGAAGCTGACATAGATCCACAGAGAATGAGTGATAGTGATTTTGCTGAATGTATGGCCTTGGAGAATGTCAATGAAGGGCTTGTTCAGGCTTACCTGGCTTTCAAAGAAAAAATTAAGACATTGGAAAGCAAGCTTGGTATTGTCTCAACAGAGATATTCAATGAGACCAAATCCAAAATCCGTTTACCCAAATCACTGGAGGGACAAAACAATGCCTTATTACAAATATGATTTTGAAGGCTTGTGGTTCAGTATCTATAAACAGGTCCTCAAGCATAATGAAAACCTGGGTGATGACGGCCTCGATAAGAACCAACTAAGGGAAGTGACTACATCAATCTTTATTGCCCAGACATCCAAAGGAATGAACAAACCGCTTCTGATAAACAGTTTTATGGAGTCGGTCATAAAGAAAATCCAGTTTATAAAAGATAGAAAAAAACAGGAGGAAGTCTATAACACAATAAGTAAAATATTAAAGGAGGGATAAATGCCACTATTCGATTTTTCATGTTTGAGTTGTCACTATGTCTTTGAGAGAATCTGCGGTCTTGAGCAGGACTATCCTCCCTGTCCCATCTGTGGAGGTGAAACGGATAAAATAATGGGTGCTCCGGTAGCACACTTTAAAGGCAAGGGATTCCACTGCACGGATTATAATTCAAAGAAGCGCCGGGTATGAGTAGCAAGTACAGATGGCCGTCAAGTGCCCTGAGTGAAGAAGAAATGCAGGCCTTGTATCAAAAGAAACAGCAAACTCAGAAACCCATTAATCAATTAATAAAGGAGGCTGTAAAATTATATCTAAAAGAAGAGCGCTAGGGTCTCTTCTTTTACCTTCCATTTCTATACTTGCGGACAGTTGTATGTGAACAACCAATAAGTCCTGCAATCTCCCTGCTGCTCATATCAGGATATTTATCAATATGAAACTTTACCACTTCCTGCAGCTGTCCATTGGATGAAGTAGAAATAGCACTTTCCCTTATCTCCTTTTCCAACCAACCAAAGAGTCCCAACATGGCCGGGATAAGAAAGCCCACCGTAATTCCAATAATCAGTGCAAAGGTTCCGGGCGGCTTCCAGTCAATCATATACTTCACATTAAGTGTGATTGAGATTGTGGCAGCCAGAAGTAATATTATCTTTGCCGGAAGCAGTTGGATATGTTGCATGGAAAAATAGATTGAAGAATCAATGGCCAGGACTAGCAGGGTAGTGGTCACAAATGGAAGTAGTAATCCATTGCTGTAAAGCGATAGAATGGAATAACAGTGCTCAAAAGTAGCAAGCAGAAAAAGAAGCGGAAGGATGGTTAACCAGATTTTACGCGATGACATAAGAAGCTCCAAAATATATATATACACTACTCTTATGCCGGAAAAGAAAGCAGTATTTACTTCTTGTCGGATACTTTTTGTATCAAATCGCTGGGAGAAATTTTAAGCTGTTCGGCCAG
>JABFGF010000017.1 GCA_013112635.1 Calditrichota bacterium
CATCAATATTGTTGGTTTGTCCAATATAATATGTACCAAACTCAACCGACTCAATCAGGTAAACGTAGAACATAATACTCCTAAAACAAAAAAAGCCCGGTAAATTTACCAGGCTTTGTAGTCCCAATCCCGATTTATCGGGAGAACCCTTGTCGTCCACGATGCAATCGGGATGTCCTATGCCCTGTCAGCCCGAAAGATTTTAATGTTTCTTTTCTGCTTTTTAGATTTTTGATCCTTCTTTCTTCCCTCATGGCTTCACTGCGGGTGGTATAAGTTTTATAGGCTATCAGTTTCCATGGTGTCTATTTTTAGTGTATTTGCATCTTCCAGCATTGTGATAATTATTAACCCTTTCATCAATATTGTTGGTTTGTCCAATATAATATGTACCAAACTCAACCGACTCAATCAGGTAAACGTAGAACATAATACTCCTAAAACAAAAAAAGCCCGGTAAATTTACCAGGCTTTGTAGTCCCAAGGGGATTCGAACCCCTGTCGCCGCCGTGAAAGGGCGGTGTCCTAGGCCTCTAGACGATGGGACCTTGCTTTTTAAAAATCTTTTGGGTGAGTGATGGGGTTCGAACCCACGACCCCCAGGACCACAACCTGGTGCTCTAACCAACTGAGCTACACTCACCATAAATTTTTTTCTTGTACGCCCTGAAGGATTCGAACCTTCGACCTACTGCTTAGAAGGCAGTTGCTCTATCCAGCTGAGCTAAGGGCGCAAAGCCCTAAAATATTTCAGTCGGGGTGAGAGGATTCGAACCTCCGACCCCCTGCTCCCAAGGCAGGTGCGCTAACCAGGCTGCGCCACACCCCGAATGATTCTCTATTTAAATAGAGTCGATAAATATAACTAGATGAAAATTATATGTCAATAAAAATATGGCTAATTATTAAGTTTTTTTAGGAATTTTTTAAGCTCATTTATTGCTTTTCCTCTGTGACTAATTTTATTCTTTTCTTCGGTATTTAGCTGTGCAAATGTCTTTTGCAATTCATCAATATAAAAAAGTGGATCATATCCAAATCCATTTGTACCTACAGGTTTTTCAATAATCCTGCCATTACAAATTCCTTCAAATACTTTTTCTTGAAATTGATCTTTATAAACAATTACACTTTTAAAAAATGCTTGTCTTTGTTTGTCCGGAATTGAAGTGATATTTTTAATCAGGAGAGAATTATTTTCTAAATATGTAGCATTTTCCCCTGCATATCGTGCTGAGTGAACACCGGGTTCATTATTTAATGCTGGTACTATTAAGCCGGAATCATCGGCGATAACAGCTTGTTTAAAAGTGTCAAAATATGCCCTGGCTTTTATTAAAGCATTATCTAAAAATGTTTGTCCGGTTTCCTCTACTTTCGGAATATACACCTCTTTGATGCTGTTTAAAGAAGTAAGTTCAATGTATGGGAGTTGTATAAGGTGAGCTACTTCTTTTGCTTTTCCGTCATTTGTTGTCGCAAAGATTATTTTGATCATTTTGCATAAAATTTATTAATAAAACTTAATTTTAAATTTTTGTACCGATTCTATTAATATTCCAATTAACAGAGTAAAAATGAAAAAGATATTAACAGGATTTCTTTTTTTTATTGTAATTGTATTTATACAAGCTCTCTATATTGATTACCGCTTAAGTGATCAATTGAATAAAATTGGAAATAATCAATTGATACTTTCCCAAAAAGTTGAAATTCTTGAGATGCAAACAGATGTTGTGACTATAAAATTAGAAGACACACCTTTGAAACTCAGGAAAAAAGCGCCCCATCCACTACCCGCGCTTGTGTCGTCAGATACCTCTTTTCAATCTGGTTATGTTGGAGATTTTCTTCTGGCTGGAAACGACTGATTATTTTTAAAACTAAAATAATTTCCCACGCAATGATTTATTCAACATCTCCCTGGCTCTGAAAATTCTTGCTTTAACAGTCCCTAATGGCAGGTCCAGATCTTCAGATATTTGTTCGTAGCTATATTCTTTCTGATGTCTCATTTCAATCACGATGCGATATTTTTCGGGCAGTTGGTCAATTGCGGTGCGGATAATACTTTTTCTTTCCTCGGCAACTAAATCAAACTCTACATCCGGTTCAGGGTCAGCATATTCCTGTTTTATTTCATCGTCTTTGTATTTTATGGATTCGTCCATCGAGTAAGTTTTTAGTTTTCTTTTTCTAAAAAAATCGATGCAGTTATTGGTGGCAATTTTAAATAGCCAAGTAGAAAATGCATATTCTTCATTAAAGGAATTTATTGACTTGTAGGCTTTTATGAAGGCTTCCTGGGTAAGGTCTTCTGCTTCCTGTTTATTACGCACCATTCTATAAACAATGCTGTAAACCACATCTTTATACAGAAGTATTAATTTATCGTATGCTTTGCTATCGCCAGATTTTGCTTTACGAACCAGTTCAACATCGTCTTTTTTCAATTCATTGCCTTTAAAGGGTAAAGAAATTTGTTTGTTGCCTGTTACACCTGAAATTAGTTAAGTTTTATCCTAAAAGCAGACCTAAAAGTAAATATTTGCCCCTTATAATGTCAAGGTAGAATTATTTTAAGTTCAGATATTTATTTCCTTTTCAGACAGACATAACAATTGTTTACAAAATAAGGATAAAATTACTGATATGTTAAATGTTGTTTCAACTTCCGAAATGCGTGAAATGGATCAGCGGGCAATAACTGAATTTGGAATCCCCGGAATTGTTTTAATGGAAAATGCCGGAAGGAATTCTGCTGAAGCAATTTTGGAAAAGTGCGATTCTGAACAAATTTATTCTGTTGTGATTATTGCCGGCAAGGGTAATAATGGAGGTGATGGATTTGTAATTGCACGTTACCTGGCAAAGAATGACATTGATGTAGTAGTTTATCTTGCCGCTAAAAAGGATTCTATAAGCGGAGATGCACTGACCAATATACAAATTAATCTTAATAGTGATATTGAGATTATTGAAATAGATTCTGCTTCACAAATTAGTCCACAGGTTGAAGAATTTATTATTGTAGATGCTTTACTGGGTACAGGTATTTCCGGATCTGTAAAAAATCTTTATAGTGAACTGATTGAATGGATCAATGAACAAAATGGCTTTGTTTTTTCAATTGATATACCATCAGGATTAAGTGGCGATTTTGCTGAAGTACGTGGCCCGGTAGTTGAAGCAGATATAACTCTGACGATGGGTTTGCCAAAACTTAGCCATTATTTCCACCCGGCCAGTTTTTTTGTTGGTGATCTGGAAGTCATTGATATTGGTTTTCCCCTTGAAATAGAACAAGATCCTAAAATAAACATCCAGCTTATTGATGAAACCGATCTACTGTTTGAATTGCCTGAGGCGAATTTACATAAACACAGCGCCGGACGGGTTTTTATTTTGGGCGGCTCAACTGGGATGACAGGGGCAGTGGTATTAGCCGCAAAAGGTGCATCGCTTTCCGGGGCCGGGTTAGTTGCCTGCGGTGTAGCAGAATCTTTAAATCCTGTTATGGAAAATAAACTGACAGAGCAAGTGAGCGACTCTTTAGGAGAGATAAAACCAGGTGTACTTGGGATGCAAGCTTTAGGCCAGGTAAAGGAAAAAATTGAGTGGTGTCACTCAGTTTTAATCGGGCCGGGAATAGGGCGGGATGATAATACTTTTGAACTTGTTGATCAGGCAATCCACCATGCACTAAAACAGAAAAAGAAAATAATAATAGATGCTGATGCGCTTTATTTTCTTGCAAAGAAGCCAGATTTAATACAATTGTTGGATAACAATGTTGTTCTTACACCGCACCATGGTGAATTCATTCGACTATTTCCCAAAGCAAAGAAATCACTGAAATCTCAACCATGGAAAGCTTTACAGGATTTTAATAAACAATGTAAAGCAGTTACAAACCTTAAGGGTGCTCCATCAATGGTTGGTGAAAAGCAGGACGGAATTTTTATTAACTCTACAGGTAATCCGGGATTAGCAAAAGGCGGCAGTGGTGATCTACTCGCCGGAATGATCGCAGGTTTTTTAGCTGGTGGAATGGATTTAATGGAAGCTTCAGTCGCGTCAAATTTTATCCATGGCAAAGCTGCAGATAATGCCGCTGAAAAGTGGGGAATGCGATCGTTTTCAATGGATAATTTGATGGATGAAATTAAGTTTGTTTTCAAAGAACTGTATAATCAATAAAAAGAAACAAGGATTCAAAACAATGCTAAAAATAAATCCCGAATGGATAAGTAAGGTTCTCGAATTATTTATCCGCGAGGAGCTTATAAAAATTGGTGTAACCAAAGCAACTTTTGGTCTTTCCGGAGGTGTGGACTCGGCTGTAGTGGCTTGTTTGGCACAACGCGCCCTGGGTTGCGAAAATGTGCATGCATTGATTATGCCGTATCGATTAAGCAATCCGCAAAGCCAGGAGCATGCTGAATTGCAGGCCAAAGCAATCAACATTTCATTTGATGTTGTTGATATTTCTGAACCTGTTGATGCGTTTTTTAAAACTATGGAAGATGCAGATAGTTTGCGCCGTGGCAATAAAATGGCACGCGAGAGAATGTGTCATTTGTACGATTATTCATCCAAATCCGGTGCATTGGTTTTGGGCACAAGCAATAAAACAGAATTGCTTTTGGGATATGGAACAATTTTTGGAGATTTGGCCAGTGCTATTAATCCAATTGGTGATTTGTATAAATCGCAAATTTGGGACTTGGCAAGATATCTTGATGTACCAAAAGAAATAATCGAAAAAGCGCCATCTGCAGATTTATGGGAAGGCCAAACTGATGAAGAGGAGTTGGGTTATTCCTACAATCATATCGACCAACTATTATATTATCTGGTGGATGAACGTTATCCGGAAGAATTTATTTTGGAACATGGTTACAATCAGGAAACAATTAATGATATTAAAATGAGAATTCAGCGCAGCCAATTTAAACGAAGGCCACCGGTTATTGCCAAGCTTTCTAACCGTACAATAAATCAGGATTTTCGTTATTGCCGTGATTGGGGGGCTTAGCGTTTGGAGAATATTGAAAATGCTTTATACTTGGTCGCAACACCAATCGGAAATCTTTCCGATATTTCTTACCGCGCTGTTCATATTTTAAAATCTGTGGATTTAATTGCTGCTGAAGACACACGCACATCTTCCGTTTTGATGAACCATTATCTTATTAAGACGCCCTTAAAAAGTTATCACAGCCACAATATCCCAACGCAAACCCCAAGGCTAATCGAAAAACTAAAAGCCGGTGAATCGATTGCGCTAATTTCAGATGCAGGCACACCGGGTATTTCGGATCCCGGATATAACTTGGTTTGTGCTTGTGTGGAAAATGGAATCCGGGTTATTCCAATACCAGGTGCTTCGGCATTTATTTCAGCTTTAATTTCTTCTGGTCTGCCGACCCAACGCTTTGTTTTTGAAGGGTTTTTGCCACACAAAAAAGGTCGTAAAACACGTATTGAATCTTTGATTGATGAAACCCGCACAATGGTTTTTTATGAATCCCCACATCGCATTCACAAAACATTAGATCAATTGGCCGAAGCTTTTGGAGATAGAAAATGCGTCCTTGCACGTGAAATAAGCAAGAAATTTGAAGAATTTATTTCTGGCACATTTGCAGAATTGATCGAGTCGGTAAAAGACAAAAAAGTAAAAGGTGAGTTAGTGCTTGTGGTTGAAGGAAATACTAAAAAACCATTACGAATTAAAAATTATTAATTACGAGATAATCAATGAAAGAAGATAATGTAATTCGTGATAAGAGTTATTCTTTCGCGGTGCGTATTATTAAATTTTATCAATTTTTGACTACTGAAAAAAAAGAATTTGTTTTATCAAAGCAAATTCTTAGATGTGGAACATCAATTGGGGCAAATATTGAAGAAGCAATTGGGGGACAGAGTAAAAAGGATTTTCTATCTAAGTTGTCTATTGCCTATAAAGAAGCAAGGGAATGTCATTATTGGATTAGGCTTTTGGCAGACACAGGTTATATACAAGAAAAACAAAAAGTAAGTTTGTTGAACGACTTAGATGAGATATTAAAAATCACAGGATCAATACAAAAAACAATTCGTAATTCATAATTCTAAATTTTTAATTATTAAGGCAGAAATGATTTCTAAAGATATAAACAAACGCTTCATCTCTTTTGAAGGGATTGACTTTTCAGGAAAAAGTACACAAATAAAACTGCTTAAATCCTATCTTGAGAAAGAGGGCCAGTCGGTTTTTATTTTACGCGAGCCGGGAGGAACGGATATTTCGGAACGCATCCGGGCAATACTTTTGGACAAGGAACATATTAAAATGAATGCACGTGCAGAAATGCTTTTATTTAGTGCAGCACGTGTACAATTAACAGAAGAAAAAATCATTCCATTACTAAAAAAAGGCAGCTTTGTTATTGCCGACCGCTTTGTGGATTCAACAAGTGCCTACCAGGGATATGGACGTGAATTGGAACAAGAGACCATCGATCACGTTAATCAATTTGCAACCTTCGGAATTCTACCCGGAATTACCTTTTACCTGAAGATTAGTCCGCAGGATGCATTTCAAAGGAGAATTGACAGCGGCCAGGAGGCAGACAGATTAGAATCAGCGGGATTAGAGTTTTATAATAAAGTGTACGAAGGTTATGAAAATATAGCAAAAAATGACCCTGATCGATTTTCTGTTTTAGATGCGACTCAAGTTAAAGATGAAATTCACCGACAAATAAAAGAAAGAATAAACACACTATAACCGGAGATTTTTATGAAAAAAAGGAATTTAATTTTTCTTTTCCTCTCATTTTTCTTTCTCTCAGCCAGCGCCTGGCAACCAGACCCGGTAGTATCGAATGAACAGGATTACTATTACAAGCTCAAAAAGAGCTGGCAGCATATGCAAAATGTTTTTGAAAAAGTGAACATGCATTATGTTGAAGAAATTGATCCGTATCCGCTGGTAAAGGCCGGAATTGACGGAATGTTGCAACAGCTGGATCCTTATACTGTGTTTATTGAAGAAGATGGTGAACGCCGGTTAAGGATGATTACAACAGGCAAGTACGGTGGACTTGGTATGGAAATCGGGATGAAGAATAAAAGAATCACGGTTATTTCCCCAATGGACAATTCTCCGGCAATCCGTGCAGGTGTGCGTGCGGGCGACATAATTACAAAAATTGATGGTCAGGATGTTGAGGGCCAGAATATTAATAAAGTTTCAAGCCTTCTTCGCGGGGAAATCGGAACAACTATCGATTTATCAATTCAGCGCCAGGGTTATGTACAAGATATAGAATTAACCCTGACCCGATCTGAAATAATAATAGAAGATGTTGGTTATGCAGGATTTATTGAGCCGGGAGTGGCCTATATCAGCTTGAATGGATTTACAGATAAGGCAGCCCGGGAAGTAAAAAGAGCTATTCGCCAATTAAGGGAACAGCAGGAAATTGAGAAAGTTGTTTTGGACTTAAGAGGCAACCCGGGCGGTTTGTTAGATGCAGCCGTAGACATTGTTAATATTTTTATCCCAAAAGGCGAGACTGTTGTTTATACAAAAGGGTTCAGGGAAAATGAAGTTGTTTTTAAAACCCGCAATTCACCTTTATTGCCCGATGTGCCTTTGGCTGTTTTAGTAGATGAAGGCAGTGCCAGTGCATCGGAAATTGTTGCAGGCGCTCTACAAGACATGGACCGGGCAGTGATTGTTGGTGAAAAAACTTTTGGAAAAGGGCTTGTTCAAAAAGTATACAATGTTGATAAAAACAGCGATACAAAAGTTAAAATCACCACGGCCAAATATTATATTCCAAGTGGACGATCTATACAGAAAAAAGATTATGGTTTTGAAAACGATGTTGTAGTTGATGCAGCCAGTGATGAAAGCATGGTTCATGATTTATTTTTTACCCAAAACAAACGGGAAGTGTTTGACCATGGAGGTATTCAACCGGATGTTTTTGTAAAAAGCGATTCTCTGGATTACGTTGTGATTGAACTTATCCGTAAGAACATGCTTTTTAACTTTGCTGTTAAATACAACCAGGATAATCCTGAATGGAGTGGTGATTTTAAAGTTAATGATCAGATTTTAAGTGATTTTAAAAGCTATCTTAAGAATAATAATTTTGATTACAGTGTAGAAGGCAGCAATGAAATTAAGCGTTTGAAAAAAATAGTTGGTAATAAACCGGATAATAAAGAAATGCTTGCACTGATTGACCAACTTGAGCAAAAACTTATTTCTGAAAAAGAAATTTATTTAAGTACATGCGACCGTCAAATAAAGAAATTCTTAAAAATGGAACTGGCTGAAAAATATTTTGGCCGAAGAGGCAGTTATAAATACTCTGTTGATGACGATGCTCAGGTTAACAATGCTGTTGAAGTTTTAAAAAATCAATCTGAGTATAATAAAATTCTTGCTGTCAATTGAAAAATTGGTAGATCCAGCCTAAATTAACTTCAAAACAAGTCCTCCACATTTCTGTGGAGGATTTTCTTTTTTTAAACATGAAGTAACCTGTCATTCCTGCAATTTTTAAGCAGGAACCTGAATTGTTTTAAGAAGGCGTAGCTTAAATTAGATTTCAGATTCCCGATAAGAACCATCGGGAATGACATTCGTGGAAAAACAAACAGAATAAAATTCCAAAATGAAAGAAAAAGAACTGTTCAAAAAAATTTATAATATTGCCAAATCCTGTGGTTTCCCGGTTTATGTGGTTGGCGGGTATGTGCGAGACCAAATTCTTGGCAAACCTGGAAAAGATATTGATTTTGTAGTTGTTGGAGATGCAATGAAGTTTGCCGGAATTTTGAAAGATGAGTTGAAAATCAAGACACTCGTCCAGTATCCACGTTTTGGGACTTTTATGGCAAACTACAAAGGTTACAATCTGGAGTTTGTAAATGCCCGGGAAGAATCCTATGATTTTGAATCGCGAAAACCGGTTACAAAACAAGCTGATTTATTTACAGATCTGAGCCGCCGGGATTTTACAATAAATACACTGGCAATGAATATTTCAGATGAAAAATTTGGTGAAATTGTTGATGTTTATAATGGCCGGGATGACCTTGAAAAAGGAATTATCCGAACGCCATTGGAGCCTGACCAAACCTTTAGCGATGACCCGCTTCGGATGATGCGTGCCATTCGCTTTGCAACCCGTTTTAAGTTTCAAATTGAGCAAGAAACATTTTCTGCCATTTCTAAAAATTCAGAGCGGCTATCAATAATTTCTGCAGAACGAATTCAGGATGAGTTTAATAAAATCCTGATGACAGAAAAGCCATCAATTGGACTTGACCTATTGGACAGAAGCGGCCTTATGCAGCAGTTTTTGCCTGAAGCAGTTATTATGAAAGGCGTTGATCAGAAAAAAGAATTCCATCACAAAGATGTTTTTTACCACACACTAGAAGTAATTGATAACCTTGCAAAAACATCAAACAAGCTTGAATTGCGCCTTGCCGGCCTATTCCATGATTTAGCCAAACCCCGTACAAAAAGATTTGTAGAAGGAACAGGTTGGACCTTCCATGGCCACGAAGTAGTTGGAGAAAGGATGGCCAGGGCGATATTAAAGCGTCTTAAATATTCCAATGAAACAATTGAGTATGTAAAAAAGCTTGTACGGCTTCATTTGCGTCCACAGGCTTTGATTAGTGATGAAGTAACCGATTCGGCTATGCGGCGTCTTCTCTTTTTGGCTGGAAATGAATTTGAAGACCTGATGATTTTATGCCGCGCAGACATTACTTCAAAAAACCCTAAGCGGGTTAAACGATATCTGAATAATTATGAACACCTGTTAAAAAAACTAATTGAAGTGGAAGAACGTGATAAAATCCGTAATTTCCAACCGCCTGTAAATGGGCAAGAGATTATGCAAATTTTTAATTGCAAGCCCGGCCGCTTAATTGGCAAGGTTAAAAAATTTCTGGAAGAAGCTATTCTTGAAGGGCAAGTAGAAAATGATCATGATGCATGTATCGCTCTGATCTTAGAAAATAAAGACCGATTTAATGACAAAGATGACTTCTAATCCGATAATTATCTTATACAATTTTTGTCTTTTATCCTTATAGTTTTTAAGCCCAAACCTTTATAAATTATCATCAAAAAAAATCAATCCTGCAACTTTTAAAATTACTTCACGTCAATAATGTCACTTTTAGGGAGGTCACGAATGAGTGAGCAAGTGAACGGACAATCCGTTAATAAATTGAGTCCGGTTTCGTTACTATCAAAAATATTTACAGATCCACAACAAGCATTTGAAAATATAAAAGTTCATCCTAACTGGTTGATCCCAATAGTTTTAACATTGATCTATGGTTTCCTTTTTAATTACACAACATTGCAACTGCAAACAGAAGCGTCGCGTCAATTAATTATGGAATCCACAAAGCTTAATGAAGAGATGAAAGACAAAGCGCTGGAAGGGATAGAAACACAGACGACATTTTCAACCCAAATTCAGCCAGGTATATCTGCTGTAGCCGGAACATTTCTTGCACCTTTGATAATTGCACTGGTATTAATGGTTTTTGGAAATTTTATTTATGGAGGTTCAGCTTCTTTTAATGTTCTTTTTTCTGCTTCGGTTTGGGCTGGGATGATTGGATTGGCGGAAGGAATTGTCAAGCTGCCCATGATGCTTAGCAAGGGTACATTAGAGATTTATACCAGTTTGGCCCTGGTCATGGATTTATCTGAGTCAAAAACTTTTTTGTTCCAGCTGCTCAATTTAGTGGATGTTTTTTCCATCTGGAAGGTCTTTGTTTACTCAACAGCATTTATAGTGATTTATAAAGTTAGTGCAACAAAAAGCTATGCTACAATTATTAGCTTATATCTAATTTATTCATTTGTTTTGATTGGCATTATGCAATTGTTTATGTAACAGATTTATTAATATGCCGTATTGATATTTTGCCAATAATGGATCGACACAAGAGTTCCCATTACGGGATTTACAACTATTCAGTAAGGAGAGACAGATATGAAATTGATGATAAGCCTCATCGCGTTTTTAATGTTTGCGGGAAGTGTATTTGCCCAGGGAAAATTAAGTCTGGAGGATTGTATCAATATCGCTTTGGAACATAACAGTGCCTTAAAGCAGAAAGAATTCACTAATCAATTTGCTGAGCAAGATGTAACAGCCAGTTATTCTAGCATAATGCCAAGTATTGATTTAAGTTTTCGTAAAGGCGAAACAACAATTGGTAGCTCAGAAAGAACCGTTAATGATGTAGTTATTGGTGTAGATCAGAATGGCCAACCAATATACGGTACCGCAAGAATTAAAACCGACAAGCAGTATTCGAAAGATAATTCACTTACGCTATCTGTAAATCAGAATATCATTGATGGTGGAAGATGGTGGAATCAGATTGCAAAAGCGAATGTTGATAAAGAATCCGCAGATTTTGATTTAGCAGCTGAGCGGAACGCTGTCATATTAACGGTACAGTCAAGTTATTACGATCTGCTAAAGCAAATTAAATTATTTGAAGTTAATAAAATTGCAGTACAGCGTAGTGAAGACCAACTAAAACGTACAGAAAAAATGTTTGAACTTGGTTCAAAAGCTAAACTTGATGTTTTTCAGGCTAAGGTCAACCTTGGAAATGATCGGATTAGTTTATTAAGCCAAAAAAATGTTATGGAAGATGCCAGGCGAAATCTAAATCTTGCCTTAGGTAACCAACCTGATCAGGCTCTTGAAATTGAAAGCGTGAACGATGTGCCGACAAAATTGTCGCCAATAAATGATCTAACAAGTGATGCTTTAAAAAACCAACCTTTGATTAAACGATATGAGGCTGATGTAAAATCTTTTGATTATGATGTGGCTATCGCAAAATCAGGATATTATCCAAGTCTTTCTGCTTATTTTCAATATAATAGGCGTAATTCAGAGCTTGAAAAAATTTACAAAAAACTAAATCTGGAGTATGTTTGGGCAATAGGTGCTTCTTTGAATTGGAACCTGTTTAATGGTTTTGGGGATTATGTAAATGTTCAAAAAACAAAAATTAATAAAAGGAATATGCAGGAAGTTCAGGCTGCTTATTTACGGTCATTAAAATCTATCATTAATGCCTATTATCAAAACTATCAGTCATATGTTGAAATAATTGAAATTAATGAAGAAAATCTTGAAGCAGCGAAAGAGGAGCTTCGTTTAGCGGAAGAGCGCTATTCAATTGGAGCTGGAACTTCACTGGAAGTTCGCGAAGCTCAGGTTAAACTTACCCGTGCGGAAGAAACTTTGATAGCCGCACGTTATAATGCTTTAATCACCTTGGCACAACTTGATAACGAGCTTGGGATTACAGAAAAGAAGTTGGAAAACTAAAAACTTGGGGACAAATAAATGAAAAAGACTCTTATCATCATTGGGGTAGTGGTGATTGTCAGCGCACTGTTTGTTGTTAGTCTGATGAAAGAAGAAAAAGGTATGGAAGTCTCAACAGAAAAGGTTGAGATGGGTACTGTAATTAAAAAAGTAACTGGTTCAGGTCAGGTTAAACCAGCAGTTGAAGTTAAAATAAGCGCGAATGTTTCCGGTAAAATAATCAACTTAACAGCTGAAGAAGGCGACGTTGTAGAAAAAGGACAGTTGCTTGTAGAACTGGAGCGTGATCAATACGAAGCATCTTTAAAAAGGGCTAATTCGGCTATGCTGTCGGCTATAGCGAATGAGAAAAAGGCTGCCAGTGATTTGGAGCGATCAAAAAAATTGTATGACCAGGGTTTAGTATCGGATGCGGAGTATGAAGCAGCTGTTGCAGGCTATGATGCCCAGCGGGGAAATCGTGAGCAGATGGAAGCTTCGAAAGAAGAAGCAACCGATCAATTAAGAAAGACCCGCCTGTATGCGACAATGGACGGCGTTGTAACAAAACTAAATAAAGAGCAAGGTGAAATCGCGATTGGTGCAACATTTTCTGAGGATGTAATTCTGATAGTTTCAGATCTTTCAGTGATGGAATCGGTAATTGAAATTGATGAAAATGAAGTAATCGGAATTTCGTTAAATGATACTGCGGTTGTTGAACTTGATGCTTTCCCGGATACAACGTTTAAAGGCATTGTAACTGAAATTGCCAACTCGGCAATCACCAAAGGATTGGGTACACAAGAGCAAATTACCAACTTTGAAGTGACAATTACCATCCAAAATGCTGATGCGCGCTTTCGTCCGGGAATGAGTACAACGGTTGATGTTTATACGGAAAAAGAGGAAAATATTTTGCGGGTTCCGATCCAATCTGTGACAGTGCGTGAAAAGAGCCGGCTTAATAAAAAGAAAAATGTTGAAGACAAAGCGGATGATGAAGAAGAGAGTAATGCCGATAAAGATGATAAGTCTATGGTAGAAGTAGTTTTTGTTGCAGAAGAAAACGAAGCCGTAGCAAAGCAGGTTAAACTTGGTATTAGTGATGATTCACATTATGCCATTTTAAGTGGAATAAATGAAGGTGAACAAGTTATCACAGGGCCTTTTAAAGCCATTAATAAAACACTTAAAAATGGTGACAAGATTAAAATTAAAGAGAAAGGTAAAAAAGATGCTGATTGATATGAAAAGCCTGTATAAGGTTTACGATCTTGGAGAGGCAGAAGTATTTGCTCTAAATGGTGTAAACGTTCAGATCGGGAAAAATGAGTATGTTTCAATTATGGGCCCTTCAGGTTCGGGCAAATCAACTTTGATGAATATTATTGGTTGCCTGGATGTGCCAAGTAAAGGCGAATATGTTTTAAATAGCAAAAAAGTAAATGAACTGGTTGATGACGAGTTGGCTGCTATCCGCAACAAAGAAATCGGTTTTGTATTCCAGACATTTAACTTGCTTCCCAGGGCAACAGCCTTACACAACGTGGAACTACCGTTGATTTACAATGGAACATCTCGAAACGAGCGAAAAGAAATTGCCAAGCAAACATTGGAAAAAGTTGGTTTGGGTGACCGCATGCATCACAAGCCTAATGAACTTTCCGGTGGACAGAGACAACGTGTTGCCGTAGCGCGCGCATTGGTTAATAATCCATCAATTTTATTGGCAGATGAGCCAACAGGAAACCTGGATTCTAAAACCGGTAAAGAAATAATGCAGCTTTTTGATGATTTGCATAATGCAGGGCATACAATTATCCTCGTAACGCATGAAGAAGATATTGCTCAGCATAGTCATAGAATTATTCGTTTGCTGGATGGTGGAATTGTTGCCGATGAGGCAGTAAAGCACTAATGACAGAAAATTGTAAGATTGAAAAAGAATAAAACAGCACATAATTATATTTTGTGTGCTTTCAAAATCTTTTTCATATATTCAGCCAGGCTTTATGTTTATATTCTTACAATATTCAATATTTCAGTAGATAAATCATGATTAAAAACAGTTTTGCCCTGATAGCAGAATATCTCAGGATGGCGAGTGTTGCGATTATCAGCCACAAAATGCGCTCGTTTCTTACAACGCTTGGGATTTTTATTGGCGTCACTACAATTATTACAATCTGGACAACCATCCAGGGTTTAAATAATTATATTAATAGTTCTTTATCCGCAATCGGCTCTTCGGTGGTTTATGTTGAAAAGTTTCCATGGGTTCCTACTGAAGAGTTTTGGACATACCGAAATCGCAAAAATATTACCTGGAAAGAATATGAGGCTATAGAAAAATATAGCACAGTTGCAGATTATGTAACTCCACAACTTGTCTCAATGAAGACCATCGGCTTTAGAGAAACAAAATTCGAAAACATTGCCGTTTTAGGCACAACAAATAATTTCATAGAAACATCAAGTGTTGAACCCGGTGAAGGCCGGTTTTTAACTGAAGTTGATGTACGTAATAAGGTGCCAGTGTGTGTTTTAGGAGCTGAGCTTGCCAAAAGATTATTTGATTCTAAATATCCGGTCGGTAATCGTATTAAAATTGACGGGTTAAAATACAGGGTAGTTGGTGTTCTCGAAAAACAGGGAGAGTTTTTTGGGCAAAGCAATGACAATTTCGCTGTTGTTCCAATCGGTACATTTAGGAATGCATTTGGCCAGCACCGTGGTTTACAAATTGCAGTTTTAACCGAAAACGCGGATAATATGGAAGACATGAAGGAAGAGCTGCGCGGTATTTTACGTAAAGTAAGAAAAGTAAAACCGGGTGAAAAAGATAATTTTTCTATAAACGAACAGACCCAGCTTACGGGACTTTATGAAAATGCGACTAAAACTTTATATGCGATAATTATCGTAATCGGTGCAATCTCCCTGCTGGTTGGCGGAATAGGAATTACAAATATTATGCTGGTTAGTGTAACCGAGCGTACAAGAGAAATAGGACTAAGAAAAGCAGTGGGTGCTAAACGAAAAAATGTCCTAAGCCAGTTTTTATTAGAATCTGTCGCCATTTCTTCCATTGGTGGTTTTATTGGGATTGGTGCCGGTATTTTTTTTGGTTCACTCATTTTAAGCGTGATGTCAGCAGAGGGCGGTGTTGCATTCAGTTCGATCGCAGTCGGATTTATTTTTTCAACATTAGTTGGGATTATTTCAGGATTTTATCCGGCATACAAAGCGGCCAATATGAACCCGATTGACTCGTTGAGATATGAATAAATAAAGACAATTGTCATTCTGAACGAAGTGAAGAATTCTATTTTGCGATGCTTCGACAAACTCAGCAGGACAAAAAATTTAAGGTAAAATGTTAAAAGATAATTTACGAATAGCGCTTGAACAGCTACAGTCTGGTAAACTTAGGTCTCTGTTAACTGTTCTTGGTATTACAATCGGGATAGCAACAGTTATTGCCATTGTTGCTGTTTTAGAAGGCTTTTTTGCTTCTATTTCAGCTGATCTGAATATTTTGGGTGCTAATACATTCCAGGTACAAAAGTGGGATGCTTTTGGCGGCATACAGTCAGGCGCCGGCGATCGGGAATATCGTAAAAATTTGAGTCCTCATTTAGCGGAAGCAGTTCGTGAAGAATGCGATTTGGTTTTAAATGCCGGAGCCGAAGTATGGAAAGGCGGCCAGTCGCTTCAATATAAAGATAAGCGGACTAATCCCAATTTAAGCCTGGCCGGTGGAGAGCCGGAGTTTTTTCCGAACAATGGCTATTTTATTGATCAGGGCAGGGCATTAACCCGAGAAGATGTAGCTAATCGAACAAAAAATATCGTATTGGGTATGGCTGCTGTTGAAAAGCTATTTCCATTTACAGACCCGATTGGAGAGTATATAAAATTAAAAGGTATAAAATTTAAAGTTGTTGGTGTTTTGGAAAAAATGGGCCAGCAGACTATTGGAAATAGTCAGGATAATTCAATCGTAATTCCGCTGACAACATTTGAAGGAATTTACGGCCGTGAGCGTTCGGCAAATATTACTATCAGCGTTAAAGATGTTGCCCGGTTTGAGGAAGCAAAAGATCAGGTAATTGGTGTAATTCGGCGGGAACGCAAAGTTGCACCGGGTGCGGCGAATGATTTTGCAATATTTTCAAATGATTCTCTTGTCGATACTTTTAGGGGAGTTGCAGATCAGGTTCAGGTAGCTGCTGCATTGCTGGGAATGGTTTCCCTCCTTGTTGGAAGTATTGGTGTTATGAATATTATGCTGGTAACAGTAACTGAAAGAACCAGAGAGATTGGTATACGCAAAGCAGTTGGCGCAAGACGAAGTACAATTCTCGTACAATTTTTAAATGAATCTGTTTTATTAAGCCTGGTTGGTGGTGTTTTAGGGATGCTGATAGGTTTTGGATTAGCGTTTTTAGCGAATATGTTATTGGATGTTCCCTTTGTAGTCCCAATCTGGATTGTAATTGCGGCTGTTTTTATTACTAGCCTTGTTGGACTTGGGGCAGGGTTGTACCCGGCAGCAAAAGCCGCTAAGATGGATCCAATTATTGCTCTTGGTTATGAGTAAGCCCTTTTAATTTATCATTAATTTTGAATCCTACAAAAAGTAAGATACTCACCACTAATCCTGGAATAAAAGGCTCCAGTTCCATTGGATAATCAAAACCATTAAATGCCCCAAAGATAAACCACGCAGCACTTGTCAAAAATCCCGAAAGCATAATTATAACCACATGCCTTCCTGCTAATCTAAATTTTGGATTTACGGCTGATAATACCGGAATTAGTAAAGGCGGAATAAACAAGCTGCCCAGGTTATACCAGAGTGAAACCACGGATGGAAATAACCAAATCAACAATAATGCGATAATTGCCGTCAATAGCAGGCCAAGCTGAGTATAATGTTCAACTTCTTTATCCGAATCTTTCTTGTTCCAAAAAGCTATAATATCACGCCCAAATGTTTGCGCGGAAAGAAATGAAAAACTATCTACAGTGGACATTGCGGTTGCCAATAAGGCCAGGATAAAAATGCCTTTTAAAACAGGCGGTAAAACTTGTTCTGCAATTAACGGATAAATCATAATGGGATCGGCATTTGTTAAAATATTTGTAGCATAAATGCCGGTCCATAAAGTGAGCATATCAAATACAAACCAAAATAAAATGGAAACAAGAATTGCTTTTTTTGCTGTGGCCGGATTTTTTGCTGCTGCTGTTCGCTGATGGAATCCCGGATCTATAAAAGTCCAACTGGCAATAAAAAACCATACCAACATATTTTGAAAAGATAATCCACCGCTTAAACTTTGATGGTTTTGGCTTAACTGAGAGAATTGATTTATTGGGTTTCCAAATTGATTAACCAGGAAAACAAATAATAAAATAAAGCCACCAAACATTAAAATAAACTGAAATTTATCAGTTTGAACAACAGAGTTAAAGCCCCCTTTAAAAAGGTAAATTATAGAAAATAGCGTAGCTCCAATCACAGAAAAGAGAAGAGGTATGTTAAGCATATAGCTGATTAAAACACCTGTGATTAAAATGTATGGAGCAGGTGATGTTATAAATAAAATAAATAAACTTCCCAGAAGTCCTGCTAGGTTTCCAAAATTTTTATAAAGTAAATCGGGGATGGAAATGTATTTTGCCTGACGGATTTTTGGGGCAATAAAAAGAGCAAATAAGATTGCAAAAAAGTAATATGGAATACCAAAAATTACCCACGCCGAAACACCTGTGGTATAAATAAATTCACCTACACCAAGAATACCACCATACCAAGTTGTTACTAAAGTGGCAACTAAAGACGGAAGGCTTAATGAACGGCTGCTAAGCAAATATTCTTCCTGAGACGGACTTTTTTGACGGGCTTTCCAGCCAAGAAAAAGCAGCACAGAAATGTATGCTATAAAAAGAAAAAGGTCTGTGTTCAATAGATTGTTACTTGTTGAGTTTTGAATTATGTATTGCGGTCTTTATTAAGTTCATAAATTAGTAGCTTGCCTTTATCAAATTTAATTTCTGCCTCGTCTTCACAAATTTTGTTACTGACACCTAAAAATGGTGGGACCAAATTGTTTCGGTCCAAAGGAAATTCAAATCCGCTTAGGTGAATATTTGAAACGTCCACAAGTGAAAAGAGTGAAACGGTCTGCCCTTTTTTATTTTTAAATCTTGTTGTTCCCGGTTTAAGGGATGTGAATGTACCATAGTTATCATGCATGATTAATTTTGTATCGGAAGCATAGCTGTTTAGTATGATAATATTTCCAAGGCTATGGTCAGTGCGCTTTCCAAAGGAGGCACATATTTCAATTGTTTGGGGATTTAGGGTTGCGGCGTGTGCTAATGCTTTTTGAATGTCTGTTGTATTTTGATCAGGGATGCGCAGAATGTTTGTTGATTTGGAAATGCTTATAGGAAACGAATTGAAAGAATCTAAATCTCCAATGAGGCAGTCAGGGATAATATTATTTGCCAGGCATATATCCAAACCACCATCAGCTGCAATTACATAATTGGCACTCTTTACAAGGTTTTTCAAAAAACGTCCGTCAGGAACTTCTCCATTGGCAATAATCACAATTTTCTTCATTCCATCTCCATTAACTCAAGGTTACAAATTCTGTAATTAAAGACTTATTTTTAGAGTTGTAAAATAGTTAATACCAGCCGCCGGAAAGAAGGCGTTCCCTTCGCCAAAAGCTAAATATTTCTTGTCTAGCAGGTTGTTGATTCGAGCTTGCAGGGTAATATATTTAAACCCAATCTGCTTGAAATTATAATTTGCATCAAAATTTATAACTGAATAAGCATCAAGTTTGTTCTTAGAATCTTTTAAATTATCTGTATACGATTCGCCAACATATTTTGCAGAAAGTGATACAAAAACCTCTTGCCAATTGTAACTAACCCTTGCATTAGCCAGCAAATCCGGGAAACCTGCGATTGGGTTGCCATCTAAAATAATTTCTTCATTTTCAGATTTGAATTGGCTGTATTTTTTTAGCTCATTTTTACTATAGCTCAGATTGCCACTAATAGAGATCTGTGGTAGCGGAGTATAGCCCCCGCTTAATTCTATCCCATAGTGAACTGTTCTTTCGGCATTGCCGGTAACTGGTTGGCCAAAACGATCAATCTGTCCGCTTTTAATAATTTCATCACGAAAATCCATATAATAAAAATTCAAAGCCCCGCTTAACTTTTGCGAATTATAACCAAATCCAAATTCCATTCCGGTCAATATTTCTGGTTTCACAAGTGGTTTATCAAAATTAATTGTGCTGTCAGAGTTCAGGCTAAATTTTGGCACAACAGGGCCCCAACTTTCAGGTGTACTTGCTTCCGCAGCATCATATAAATTTTTTAAACGGGGTTCGCGGGTAGTGCTATACAAACTAAAATATGTGTTTGTTTGGGGTGAGAGGTTGTAATTTATCCCGATCCTGGGGTTAATAAAATTGTATGGCACGCTAAAATCATTGCCTAAAAATTTTTCATCAAAAATATGATACCTTTTCCAGGCATATTGTAAATCTGCCTGCAAGGTTATGTCTTCATACCACTCGTAATTTTGGTGATAATAAAGGGAAATAACATCTTTGCCACCATTGTATTGATAATATCGCCGGGCTCCATTCCCTACCACTTCATCCGGCAAACCACTTCCTTTTTGTAATCGGCCCCAATGCAAAGAACGGTGATGACGTAGCTCTGCACCAAAAAGCATTGTTCCTTTCTCTGTTTTAACTGTAAGTTGGGGGAGCCAGCCAATCTGGTCATTATCTACAAAGGCGCGGATTAGAGCATCTCCGGGGATAGAATCAACAGAATAGCCAAATTCCGGTGTCAGGCGAAAATAACTTTCAGAGCCCCAGCTGCCATCATAATCAAAATAGCCATAACCTTTTACATAGAAAAAGTTGTTGTTTAAAGTAAATCTTTTACTTAATTGCCACTCGTGTAAAACTTCCAGATGTGGCTGGTTAAAATTTTCGACCTCGTCTTTACGCCGTTCGCCAAAATAGGTCACTGTTTTTTCGCTCTCATCCAGGCCAAAATAGCTCCAGTTATATTTGCGTTTCTTCGAATCCTTATTAAAGATTTTAGGAAGTCCGTTATAAGAGAGCCCGTCTTTTATTGGGCCGCCATAAAAATGAATGCGTAAATTACTGTTATCATCATAGCGGGCTGCGCCAAGGAAAAAAGTTGTAAAATCTACCCAGGAACGATCGCGATAGCCATCACTCTCTATTTTGGAGAAACGGCCATAAAGAATATATTTATCGGCCAGTAAACCACTGTTTAATGCAAAGTATGATTTCCTGGTATTAAAAGATCCCATTCCAAACGATGCGTCTATTTTAAAATCGGGTGAGAAATGATCGGTTTTTATATTGATAGAGCCGCCAATGGCCGGAGGTCCGTAAAACGCATTTCCAGCTCCACGCTGAACCTGGATTGTTTGAATATTCGAGGTAAGATCTGAGTAATTATGCCAGTAATTGTTATGATCTTCAGGATCATTTTGTGGGATTCCGTTTACAAGAACAGAAATGCGTCTTTGCCCGAAACCACGGATACTGATATAGTTATAGCCAACACCGTTGCCGCCATCACTGTAAAATGTTGTAGATGGAAGCTCGGATAATAGTTCTGGAATATCCTGGGTGCTGTACTGTTTGTCCAGCTCCTTTTTTTGTATGCTGGAATAAGTAATCGCTGTTTCCCTGCCCTGGGCTTGTGTGGCAATTGTTGTTACAATAGGACCATCCAAAATGGCCTGGCTTAGGGTTACATTTAGTGTTGTGTCCTGGTTTAAACTAAACGTTTGCTTTTGTTCTGCATATCCAACAAAACTAAAGATGAGCGTATATTCTGCACCTGGCAAATCGGAAATTTTATAATAACCATTTTCTGCAGAGGTTGTACCGGAAGCAGTATTTTCAAGATAAATATTTACTCCGCTGATCGGATAATGTGCGCTACCGCTAATTTTACCTTCAATTGAGTAGGTTTGTGCCAAAGAAAAGGTAGCAGATAAAAAGACTAATAAGAATATATTAAAGAATTGTTGCATTGAAGATTTCTCCATTTTTCCCTTAAAATAAATTGAAATTGAAGTATAAATTTGGCAAAAAAAAAGTCTGCCGGGTCGGGCAGACTTTGTTTTTTAATGCTTCCTACGCCGGTATAAGCCGGTTCAGGTTCAAAGGGTCTGCTCTCAGTCCGTCGGCTGACGGACACCCCTGCTTATGTTTTCGATTTCTGGAATGTACGCAATTCAATTTGTCAAAACAAAGAATTGTTGATTTGTACATTCAAAATCATGAAAAATAACATTGCCTATTTAAAGTAGTAGGTGTTCGACAACCAGATTAAATATTTTTTGCAGTTAACCACCTAGATTAAAATTCATGAGGGAATTATGTAAAGAAATTGCTCTTAAGAATTGCTTTTCATAGTCGATAAAACCTACCGACAAAACCTTGACTTCCAGGAGAAACGAAATGAGTCATCGCCAGTTTTATCTTTTTTTTCTTACCCTGTTTCTTATCAATTTTTTATTCAGCTCGGAAATTTATAACCCTCAAATTGAAGATCCCATTCTCGAGACATGGCGCTGGCGGCATTTAAATGAGTTAGATGGAAAAGGTGTTCGCTGTATTGAGGAAGATAACAATCAGGTGATGTGGTTTGGATCGGACAAGGGAGTCATCAGTTATAACGGCCTTGAGTGGAAAATTTATGGAAATGAGGACGGTATTAGTGGTTTGCCGGTTTTTTGTGTGAAAGCTATTTCAGATGGCCGGATTATAGCTGGTTCTAGCGCTGGTTTCAGTATATGGGAAAATCAAAAATGGACGCCGGCTTTTAGCGATTCTGCAGCCTCCGGTTTAATTGTAAATGAAATAATAGAACTTATTGATGGGACTGTTCTTTGTGCTACAAATTATGGTTTGATCCATATAAAAAAGAATGAGCAAATTTTTTATTTCGATCAAAATGGATTTGATCAATTTGAAACCATAATTCCAACTAATTCCTTATTCTTGATTGATACATCTTTAACATTGAAACCACGGTTTAACATTGCGAGTCTGGTTCAAGGTAAAAATGGTAATATTTGGTTTGCAACTGGATATGATAACGGCCGATCTGGGAGGATTATTAAGACACGATTAGGTTCAGATGGCAATTTGAAAAATTTTAATGTATTTCATGAGGAGAGTGTTAAGGATAAATTTTTTAATGGAACTCATTTATTTGAAAGTGAATCCGGAACCTTGTGGAACATCCCTGAGCAGTTTGACCAGGGACTAACACGATTTTCGCATGGGCAATCGGATGTAAAAACATTGAGTAAATTATTCGGTGGAGACAATGTTTATACAAGTATAATTCAGGTCTCAGATGGTACTATTTTTATGGGCGGTTTTGGACGGTTTTTTACCTATAAAAATAATCAGTGGAAATTATATCAGGCACCTGCCATTCCTGTTCCGTCATCTAATCGAATATTGTTTTTTGAAGATTCACGTGGAGATGTTTGGTTAGCCGGAAAGCAGAATGAAGTTTTCCTATTAGAATATTCTACAAAAAACTGGGCTACTTATTCAAACCTTAATTATCAGGATCAAACTAAAGATGGTGTTACCTGGTTTGTTGATGTTTATGGAAAGGTTGTAAAAAAAGAGAACGACTCCTGGACGGCGTACGGTAAAGAGGATGGGCTCATGTCGCACCCTGTCAGGGTTTTTATCTCAAGTCATGGACAGGTTTGGGCTTCGGGAAGTGATAAGGGCACAGCATGTGTGGCATATTTAAAAAATGATTATTGGATTAAAAAAATATTTCCTCAATTATCCTGGGGGATCGACACCAGAAGCGTTTACGAAGATTTTAGTGGGGCTCTTTGGTTCGGGTGCAATATTGATATTCAGCCTAAAAAGGGGCATTTGGGTGGTGTGATAAAATTACCAGATCCTCAAAATAACCCGGGCCATTTCATTCAATATCGTTTACCACAAAAAGAAATGGGAGTTTATGGAATTGGCCAATCGAAAGATAATAAACTTTGGATTGCCGGCGTGAATGGATGTTATTTTGATGATGAACAATGGCGGCCAATCACTGATCCAAAAGAATTTCAATATCACACAGATTGCATGTTTACCAGCCAGGATAGCATACTGTGGGTTGGCTCCAGGAATTATGGATTATTTAGGTATGATGGCCTGGAATGGACAAATTTCACCATGGAAAATGGTTTATCAAATAATTCAATTACCAGCATTTATGCCAGCTCTGATTCATTAATCTGGGTATCTACTGCAAAAGGCATTAGCCGGTTTGATGGAAATAGCTGGAATAACAATATTTTTCCCACTGAATTAAACATTCAAAAAGAAGGTGGGGAGATACGAATGGGGCGTGATGGAACTTTGTGGATAAATAACTCTTCCCGTGATTGGAACAGACGTTTGTTAACAGGTATATCTGTTGAAAAATTGATAGATTCTGGATTTAGGGTAGTTTTTTATCATCCTGATGAAAGAGCACCGGAAACATTAGTTGGGCGCTATGAGCAGGAAGTCTCATCTACAGGGAACACATCAATATCATGGACAGGAAGCGACCCGTATTCCAAAACATCAGTTGAGAACCTGCAATACTCATTTCGAATGGACAAAGGTAAATGGACAAGTTTTTCAAATGAAAACAGCAATTTCTTTTCTGAATTGAAACCAGGCGATCATCTCCTTGAGGTTCGTGCAAGGGATATGGATTTTAATGTTGATCTATCCCCACTTAAAATACGGTTCAATGTGTTGTATCCTTTTTATTTGAGGCCTGCTTTTTATATTCCAATTATTTTACTTTCTGTGCTGAGCGGATTGCTATTATTAAGGGTTATCAGGCGTGGACGCGAAATTAGACAGGCAAAGAAAGAAACAGATAATATTCTCAAAAATATAGAACAAGGTCTTTTCTTACTCGATCACAATAATCAACTTAGTTCACAATATTCAGAATTTTTAAAAAAGGTTTTTAAAGAAGATAGTTTAACAAATCTAAGCCTGATTGAATTGTTAAAGGGAAAAGTTTCTGATGATATAATAGAAGGCACAGTTTCTTTTCTAGAAGTAATGCTTCTCCAGGATGTGGACCAACAAATGTTGGATGACTTAAATCCCTTAAACCAGGTAAAATTTGAATATCAGGGTAGCAACGAATCCAGGTTTTTTTCTTTTAGGTTTAGACGAATTCAATTAACTGGAAATGCTAAAAATGAGCATAATTTGATTGTCGTTGTTCAGGATATTACTGAAAAAATCACATTAGGAAAGAAGCTTGAAAAAGCAAAAGAAGATGCCGATCTGCAAATGAACTTGATGTTGAGTATCTTGAATGTGGAACCAGGCTTATTAGACGAATTTTTAAATAATGCTGAAAATGACATTTCTAATATTTCCTCTGTGCTTGAAAATCCAAATATATACAATAATCCAAAAGATAGCTTAGAAGCAATTTACCGATCCGTACATTCACTTAAAGGGAATGCTGGCTTGCTATCATTAAATGTTTTTGCAGATCTGGCACACAGTTATGAAGATAAAATAAGCGAACTGCAAAAAAAGGAAAAATTGAATTCTGATGATATCATTTATTTAAAAGATAATATGAAAAATATTACAAAATCTTTATCTGATATTCATGGATTGCTTGACCGGATAAGTACTATCCATAACAAAATGCAAACAAAAAGTGAAAATAACGAAAAACACTTATTAAAATCCCTGGAAAACTTAGTACGCCGGGTTGCGAAAGATGAAGGCAAAAATGCAAAATTAATTTACGAAGGGTTTCAATTACAAGATATACCAAAAAGCAATCAAAAATTAATAGTTGATATTTTGATTCAGCTAATTAAGAACTCTGTTGCACATGGAATTGAATCCAATGATGATCGAAAGAAACTAAAAAAGGATAAAGTCGGCAAAATTGAATTGTCCAGTTGTAAAAGCGATGGTGAATTTGGAATCATAATAAGAGATGATGGCTACGGTTTAAAACTTGATAAACTTAGAAGTAAGGCGATTGAATCAGGGAAATTCTCAAATGAAGAAATAAATAATTGGTCAAAAGAATTGTTAGCAGATACAATATTTACATCTGGGATATCTACGACTGATCAGGCTAATTTGAGTTCCGGACGCGGAGTAGGATTGGATGCAGTAAAAGAAATTGTTAAATCATTGCATGGAAAAATTACTGTGGATTTTGAAGAAGATGAGTTTTGCCAATTTAGTGTTATGTTTCCTACATACCAAGAAGGCACCCATCAGGAAAAATAAACTCACTTTATTTTAGAGGCTTCATTCAGTAATTGCGAGGCATTATCCAAAGCCTGTTGGGAAAGTGATACACCGCCTAACAAGTTAGCAATCTCAGAAACCTGGTCTTCAAAATCGAGAGTGTTTATTGAGACTTTAGTAATGCCGGCCTCGGCTTTTTTATCAACTTTGAAATGACTATCGGCAAAAGCAGCGATTTGAGGTAAATGAGTGATGCAAATTACCTGGTGATATCTGGAAAGCTCACTAATTTTTTTACCAACAATTTGGGCTACTTTTCCTGAAATTCCGCTGTCAATTTCATCAAAAACCAAAACAGGCATTTTATCTTTTTCAGCTAATACAGATTTTAATGCCAGCATAATTCTTGAAATTTCCCCACCGGAAGCAATTTTATTTATTGGTTTAATTCCTTCACCTGGGTTTGGTGAAAAGTTGATTAGAATTTGATCAAATCCTGTTGGGAAAAGTTTTACTTTCTGCTGGCCGATTTCAAATGGACTATCACCAAAGGAAACACTTTCCTGAACAAATTCAAAGCGACTGTCCTTCATACCAATCTCATCAAGAAAAGCACTTAATTTTCGTTCAAATTCCCGTGCTGCTTCTTTTCTTTTTTGAGAAAGTTCAATCCCGCTATCCAAAATTATCTTTTCGATTTGTGATTTTTCTTTTTTAAGATTTGCAAGGTGCGAGTCATAATTTTCAATTTCATCAAGCTTGGTTTTTAACTCGTTTTTAAAACTTAGTAAATCAGGAATGTCAGATTTCTGGTACTTTTTTAGAAGGAATTCAATTTGTGCAATATGCTGCCTTAAAGATTCCGCTCTTTTAGGATCAAATTCCAAATTGCTCAAATAGCGTTCGCTAAACTGCCCGATCTCTTCAATTGTTTCCCGGGATGAAATGAGATTTTTTAAGAGTTCTTCAAATTGGTGATCAATAGCGGCTAAATTTTTTAAATGGTTTTCTGATTCGGTAACCAATTTGGTGGCGTTTATTTCACCCAATGTCAGATTGTCAATTAAAAACTGGGCCGATTGATGAACTTTTTCATAATTAGATAAAATAGCCAATTCATCTTTCAACTGAACGAAATCTATTTCTTCCAGCCCGGCTTCTTCAATTTCTCCGATCTGAAAATTATACAAATCTTTCATTTGTAATGCTTTGGCCCGCTCATCCTCTAATCTTTTTAGATCGTTTTTTAGTGTTTGGTAATTCTTTACCATAGTACCAAAATCATTTACGCTACTTTGCAGGCTTGCGAATGAATCAAGATAGCTTAAGTGGTTTTCCGGATGTAATAAAACCTGGTGTTGGTGTTGTCCATGTAAGTCAATTAAAAATGTGCTTATCTGGTTTAAGCTACTCAAATGAACGGGCGTATCATTTAAAAAAATTCTTGATGATCCGGATTGGTTAATTTCCTTTCGTATTAAAAGTATGTTATCCTCAATTTCGATTTCCAAATGTTGTAGATGTGGAATAATCTCAGGGCGTTCAGAGAGGTTAATTTCAGCCTCGATAACAGCTTTTTTTGAACCGGCTTTTATAAAATCCAGGTTGCTTCTTTCACCACACAATTGACTAATAGCGTTTACAAGAATTGATTTTCCCGCGCCACTTTCACCGGTAAGAATATTTAATCCTTTTTGGAACAGGATTTCAGAATTATCAATTAAAGCAAAGTTTTTTATTAATAAAGATTTTATCATATTAACATATTTGATTGGTCTGTAATTTTGGTGCTAATTATTTATTAGTACATTTTTATTTGCGTACAACGGCAATTTTTCCTGCTACTGATTTCCCATCTTCAGTAAATGCCAAAAATAAATAAATCCCGCTGGAAACAGAATTTCCGTTGTTATCTTTTCCGTTCCAGGTTGCTCTGCTGCCCTCAACCTGTTTGTTTTTTGTGGTAAGCTGTCTAATTAGATTACCATTAATATCCAATATTTTTACAATAGAATTTTCTTTTAACTTTTTAATTATAAACGGAGTGTTTTTATCACCTATAATAAATGGGTTTGGCCCAGCTTGCACATTGTTATAGTTATCCTGTATTTCTGAAAAAGATCCTCTAAAGATGGAAATGCCATGTTCGGTTCCAATAAGGGTTTCAGAATTTTTTTTATCAACAAAAACGCTATACACAGTATTGCTTATCAAACCGCTGTTTTCTGTAGTATACGTGGTCCATGCTCCTGTTTCAAAAGCACTGAAGCCGCCTTTAAGTATAGTCAATCCTCCGGAAGTGGCTATCCATTTATTATTAAATTCATCAGTAACCACTTGGCTTATCACGTCATTAGCAGGACCATTTTCACCAAAATGCCGGAAGAGGTTTAGACCGTCATAGGAATGTATTCCGCCTTCTGTTCCAATCCACATAATGCCATCATTATCTTTGGCCAACGAGGATATTTTATCACTAGTAAGAGCACTATTACTAGATTGAAACCTGAATAACTCATCATCCCCTTTATTAAAAAGTGTGTTATTGTGATTTAAAATATATATGCCATCGCCATTGGTGCCAATCCAGAGATATCCAAAATCATCAAATGCAATTGAAGATATTCCTCCTTCATCAAGAGAAATTCTATCAGCAATACCAAAGTACGCCCATTTTTCCGGCGAGAGATCCAATTGTCCGTTACTATTGTAGGGCGCAGAGACAATATAGTTTCCATTTGAAGCATAGGAGTTTACTATCCATAAGCGTCCATTTGGACCTTCTGTAAAAGCAGTTATAACTTCGTAGTCAATTGTTGGATCTCCAACATGACTAAAGAACCCTTGATAATCTGTAGAAATTGGAGAAATTGGATTATGTATAATAGTATCTTTTGTTGTAGCTATCTGTGTACCACTATGCTGATGGTTGTGAAAGTAGTTATAGCTCTGACCATTAAAAACGGCAATGCCACCACCCCAGGTTGCTAGCCAAACATTTTTAAAACGATCTTGGTGAATATAATTCGTGTTACCAAGCTTATTCCAGCTTGCCCCACTATAAGTATAGTTTGTCCAGATTCCTTCATTGTATAAATAATAACCTTGGGTAGGTGTCAATTTAAATTTACCACTACTTGCCCAAATCCTGTCATTGTCATCACGAATAATAAATCGAACATGATTTTCTAAGGGACCTTCCAGAGTAATTGAGATATTGTTTTCTTTGTTAAATATTCCACCTTTTGTATGGCCACTCCAAATACTATTATTACTATCCACTGAAAGAGATGTAATATTTTTTGAATATATTGATGTATTTTGAAGCCCACTTGATGGTGAGTAGCTAAAAATCTGAGACCCGTTTGCAACCAGTAAATTATCTTCATCATACCCAATATGTGTAATTTCTGCTCCGGTAAATAATCCATTGTTTTCTATTGAGTTTTCATTTGAAACATAAGCCAAGCCATTATTTGTACCAAGCCAGAGTTTTTCCTCAAATACGGATAAAGATAAAATATTCTGATGAGGTAATCCGTCAGCTGTAGTGTATAATACCCAGTTCTGTGGATCACTTAGTGTAACAGTTGTGAAATCGGATGGAGCGCTCAAGAGCCCAATATCTGTAGCCAGCCAAACCCGTTTATTAAAAATGGCAATTTCGTTTATAGATGAGATAAGATCAGGAAAATTCACAAAAAAGTCATTAAACTCGTATTGCCCATTTTTTCTAACAAATGTGGCGATTGTTTTTCCGGGTAAACCTTTGTTTTCTGTGGCAACCCAGAGTGTATCATCTTTTATATAAAGGTCATTAACATCAACCCCCTCAAACGTAAGGTTTGTCCACTCATTTGTAACAGGGGTATAATCCTGGATAAAACCATCTTTTCCACCAAAAATAACATGCTCATGTTTATCAACTACAACAGATTGTAATTTTATTGATTGCAAACCATTTGTATTCGTCCATTTCCGGATTTCAGTTGTTTGTATATTATAAGAAAAGGCACCACCATTTGACACAGCCCAAACAGTATTATTAAGAATCGCTGTGTCTGTTATATCATTCATATTAGTAATGGATTCCCAATCCTGAAATTGGGCGAGAGTTTGGTTTATAATAAACAGTAGAAATAAAAAAGATTTTAACATAATACTTAGCTTCATTTATAATATAGATGAGATTTTCGTTTTAATGTTTAGAACACATTATAATAATTTTTAATATACGAAAAGGTAAAATTTTATCCGCTAATAAAAAATCCCTATCAAAAATTTTAGTTATAAATATAATCTTTTATGCATTTGTTGACAAAACGGCAATATCATTTTTTTATAAATTCTTCAGTAGAAATGAGCAAACCAGAAATTTGTTCATTGCAAATTGACCTTCAGCAGGCCAGCTATTAGATTAATTTTCAAATTAGGCAGTTTTCGGCGTGATAAATTATGAAACAATTTTTATTCCTGACATCCTTTTGTTTTCTATTATTTTCAAATGTTCTGGCACAAAAATCTAAATTTGACCAGATCTTTTTGCAAGATGGATTGTCACAAAGCCATGTTAGCGACATTCTTCAGGACAAGTTTGGATATATTTGGTTTGCAACCCACGATGGCCTTAACAGATATGATGGATACAATATAAAAATATTTCGCCACGATCCGGGTGAACCGGGTTCAATAAAAGGCAATTGGATAAATAATATTTATACGGATAGTCAGGGAAGAATCTGGTGTGTACTTGGAATTGGCGGGGTGAGTATTTATAACCCCAAAACAAATTCTTTTACTTATCTTAATAAAAACAAAAGTGAAGTATCTTTAGTCGATGATCTGATTTTAGATTTTTGCGAAGATTATCAGGGCAATGTCATTTTAACCACACCAAAAGGTTTGAATATTATCCCGGCCAACTTTTTAATTAATCCAGAATCAAAAATTTTAAGCTTTTCTAAAGCGACTGTCAAATGTGCGGTAGATAGTTTTAATGGTGTTTGGGGATTAGCGGCAGATGGATTGTTATATCGCTTTACTATATTTGGAAATACGATGAGCCCACATGAGCTTATTTATAATGAGAACATTGATGACAAGAATATATCAAACCTTGGTCCAAATCAGCTCTTTGTTCATAATGGCAATTCTATCTGGCTAACAAAAGGCTCAGGTCAGATTGTTAATTATGTAATTCAAGATGACCAGCAAATAAAGGAAGGTGTTTATTTTCAAACCGAGAATAATGATGATGTTATAGCAATAAAAAGTATCAATTCTTCAGTTTATTTTGTCACAAAAACAGGGGGGCTTTATTCAAATAACATGGGTAAGTTTACAAAATTACAAGCCTTCTCATTTATACTACGGTCTGTGGTTTCAGACAAAAAGGGGATTCTGTGGTTGATTTCCAACTCGAATGAGCTAATCCAGTTTAATGTAAATGATAATGCAACTGATAGATTTTCTATGGGCGAAAGTTTAACATCACGCGATTTTACTACAGCTCTATTCACAGATAATTCGCAAAATATCTGGATTGGAACAAATCGAAAAGGAGTTTTGAAATTCAGCCCAAATAAAGTTTTATTTCAACATTTTGTTGGTGATAAAAACAATCCATTGGTTACTTCCTTTGCAGAAAAGTCAAAAAATGAGATGTATATCGGGACATTTGGGGCAGGATTGTTTTTGTATAATTCCCGAGAAAAATCATTAACTAACATATCCAAGGAACCGTCACATATATCAAGCCTGGAAATAGATAAGAAAGGTAGTTTATGGTTAGGTTCTGCAAATGGTGTTGTCTTTAAAATAGAGCAATCCGGATCTCAAATTTTTAAAACAAGCATTTCAGCAGGGTACAATATTCGTGATATACTAAAATGGGAAAACAATCTTTATCTGGCAACCGATGGCAAGGGGCTTGTCAAATATAATCTGGCTAAAAAAACGTATAAGTATTTTGAGGTTAAATCTGATGGGCGCGGAACAAGTTCCCATTTTGTATGGGCACTTCATCGGGATAAATATGATAAAATTTGGCTAGGAATGGCAGCTGGTGGTCTAAACAGGTACGATCCACAATCAGGTCGATTTGATTATTTTTTTGATGACCCACAAAATAAAGCTGCACTTAATAATAAAACTGTTAATACGATGTATGAAGATTCTGATAACCTGTGGCTTGGTACTTACAGCGGTGGTTTAAATAAGCTTTCATTAAATACCTTAACTTTTTCTGCTATAACCCAAAAAAATGGTATTAGTGGTAATATGATCACCGGAATTATACCTGGTAATAACAATTCTCTTTGGTTGGCAACGAACAATGGAGTAACTCAATATAATATTGTTTCCGGCAAAAGTAAGCTATATGATATCAGTGATGGTTTGCAAAGCAACGAGTTTTATCCTGGAGCGTCTTATAAAAGTACTGATGGCCATATATATTTTGGAGGTATTAATGGCTTTAATTTTTTTAGCCCTGATAGCATAAATAAAAATCCCAATCCACCGGATATTATAATTACCGGTTTTAATGTGCATAATCAACCAGATAGTATTTTAACCGGGTTGTACAATTTTCCTATGACTGGTGGTGAAGAGATTATTCTTGATTATGATCATAACTATATTTCAGTTGAGTTTAGCGCGACAGATTTCACATCGCCCGCAAAAAACCAATATGCATACAGATTAACCCCAATTGATGAAAAGTATTTGTATATTGGTAACCGTCATCATGCCAGTTATAATAATCTGGATCCCGGTTCATATTCTTTAACCATAAAAGCATCAAATAACCATGGTGTTTGGAACGAAAATGGTATTTCTATAAAACTAATTATCAAACCTCCTTTTTGGCAAACAGTGTGGTTTTATATTTTAATTTTTGTTCTGCTAACAAGTATGCTCATTTTTTCCCATCGCCGCAGGGTTAAGGCCAAGCTGAAACGCGCGTTAGAGATTGAACATATTCGTGAAGAAGAGCAAACCCGAATCCGTATAAAAACAGCCCGTGATTTTCATGATGAAATGGGACATCGTTTGACACGCATTTCGATGCTCACTGAACTAATCAGCCGTAAAGAAAATAAATACTCCAAAGAGTTTAAATACCTTTTAAGCCAGATTAGTGATAATGCAAACAATCTGTATCTTGGTGCCAGGGATTTTATTTGGGCAATTGATCCGAGGAATGATTCTTTTTATGAGATGGCAATCAGGATGAAAGATTTTGGTGATGAACTTTATGACAGCACCGGGATCGATTTCCGTGTTAAGGGCATTATAACATCCCTTGAAATTGTTAATATGAGCATGGATTTACGCCGGCAAATACCTTTAATATTTAAAGAGGGGATGACTAATATTTTAAAGCATGCTCAAGCTAAAAATGTTCAACTGCAATTTGACCTGCAAGACTCAAAATGTTCAGTAATTTTGAAGGATGATGGTGTTGGTTTTGATATGGAAAGAGCATCTTCAGGGCTTGGTTTGCAAAATATTCAAGACCGTGCAAAAAAGATTGGTGCACTAATATCAATTGTTAGTAGTCCGTACAATGGAACAACTATAACCTGTACAACAAATGTCACCCAAATTGAGGGATTGATTGTAAAGAGAGACAGGGGTAAAGTAAATTCATGAAGCTTAAAATTAATATCTCACTTGTTGAGGATGATAATCTAATCAGGAGCGGTTTGGTTACGCTAATATCTGAAACAGAAGAATTTAGTTTATGTGGTGACTATTCAAATTGCGAAGACCTCCTTGATGATATTGAACAAAATACACCAGGCATTATCCTGATGGATATTGATTTACCCGGTATTTCCGGTATTGAAGGTGTTAAAAAAGTAAAGCTTAAATTCCCACAAATTGATATTATAATATTAACAGTTCACGAAAATGATGATTTGGTTTTTGAAGCCTTGTGTAATGGTGCCTGTGGATATTTAACAAAAAACATAAAACCGGAAAGATTGTTGGAATCGATCCGTGATGTTGTAAATGGAGGTTCACCAATGAGTACAAATATTGCTCGCATGGTTGTCCGCTCTTTTCAAAAAAATATAGAATCACCATTAACCAACCGTGAAACAGAAGTTTTGAATCTCTTATCCCGTGGTAAAAGCTATAATATGATCGCTGATGATATTTTTATAAATAAAGAAACTGTTCGTACGCATATTAAAAATATCTACCGCAAACTGGAAGTGCATTCCAAAGCAGATGCAATAGAAAAGGCTATAAAACAAAAGCTTATTTAGATCCAATCACTCGTTATTAACGTTTAATTACCACTCACATCCCAAATCATGCCATTCATCCATATCCCCTATTTTGGGTGATATCCTATGCTGACTTTAGCCCCTATTTTAGGTTTAATTCATAAAACCAAAATACGGAGGCAAATATGTTACGAGTTTTACTTTTTCTTAGCTCCATGGCATTTTTACAGGCCCATACATTTACAAAAATAACTGATGAATCGAACCCGATTGTAAGCACTCAAACAGGGCAAAATTATTCCGGGGCAGCCTGGATAGATTATAACAATGATGGTTTGCTCGATTTATTTGCAACTCCGACGCATTTGTTTAAAAACCTTGGTGATGGAAGTTTTGAAACAATTTTTAGTGATTTAGGAAGTTTGCAAAACTCCAATCTTGGTACAGGGACCAGTTGGGCAGATTTTGATAACGATGGTGATTTGGATTGCTTCATTTCAGGAAATCCATCCATCCTTTATCGTAATGACGGCAATGATCAATTCAATCCAATGCTGGAGGGAGATTTAAGTACAGATGTTGCTAATCGAGGCTGGGCTTGTGCCTGGGCAGATTTTGATAATGATGGATACACAGAAATATTTATAACACATCCCGCTGGATTTGTTGGTCCTTCTTTGACATCCCACTTTTTTATAAATAATACAAATGGCATTTTTACTAAAAACAGCGAATATGAGTTCTCAACAAAACAGGCTCCTTACACTGTTGGGATATGGTCTGATTATGATTTGGATGGCGATATAGATTTATTTATCGGAAGTGGCCCGGCGGGTACACCAGGGCCGGATCATATTTATGATAATTTATTGGTTGATACCGGCACAGCTGGTTTTTCACCAATCCAAACATCTCCGCTTGATGGTTTGCAGGATGGCCAGGTTTGGAACTGGATCGATTATGATAATGATGGTGATTTGGATGCATTTTTAACAAACTATGGAGGTGCACCAAACCGCTTTTATAGAAATGATGATGGGCTTTATACAAGCTTATCTAATGCGCTGACCGGCAGCGGTTCTATGCTGGCAAACTCCTGGGCAGATGTTGATAATGATGGGGATCTTGATGTGGTTTTAACCGGGGATACAGGTAATGGGTTCTACATAAATAATGGAGATGGCACTTTTTCAAGTGTAGCGAATGAAATAGCCGGATTAGTTTCAGTTGGTGCTACATGGGGTGATTATGATAATGATGGTGATTTGGATTTGTTTTTATCTGATGGTAATCAACTAAATAATTCGCAGGCACTCTTCCAAAATGAAATAGGTCCAGAGAATAATTGGCTAAATGTTTCTCTGGCCGGAACAGTATCAAATAATGCAGCAATTGGGGCGAAGGTCAGAATTAAAGCAATTATTAGTGGAAGTGCTGTTTGGCAATTTAGAGAAGTGTCTGCACAGAATAGTTTTAACAGCCATAATAGTCTGCGATTGCATTTTGGTCTTGGAGACGCCGAAAACGTAGACTCACTTCAGGTTCTTTGGCCGTCGGGACAAATAACAAATATGGAAAATGTTTCGAGCAAACAGTTTCTTTCGATTACCGAAGAAATTCCACCTGGTTTTTTTAGGGCAAATTTTAAAGCTGATTTAAGAAAACATCTTGGAAAAAAAGTAGAGGTAAATTTTACCGATTTAACAGTTACTGGGATTGATAATCCTGCAACATCCTGGAGCTGGGATTTTAACAATGATGGGGTAGAAGATGCATCAAATCAAAACCCTGCTTGGATATACGATTCAGTGGGCACTTATTCTGTAAAACTAATTATATCAGATGGATCTGAAACAAAAGAAAAGCTGATGCCAAATTTCTTCACATTGAACCGGAGTCCAGGAGTCCCAATTATCACTAACCTCACGCCTAATTTTGTTGACACTACAATTGAAAAACAGAAAACAATTAATTTTGCAGCCGCAGCAAAAGATACAGCAGGTTACGATCTGTTTTATTCATGGAGCTTAAATGGAAGTGTTAAAGGATTAGACTCAGTTTATAATTACAAGTCAACCTCATTTCGACTACCTAAAACAGATACCGTGGCGGTTTCAATTTCAAATGGGTTTAATTCAATCAGTTATTCTTGGTTGGTAAATATAGTCCATGAAATTACAACTATTGGAGATGATGAAAACGAAGTTCCTTTAAAATTTGCTCTGAATCAGAACTTTCCAAACCCATTTAATCCCAAAACCATAATTGCGTATCGGCTAAAATCAAACAGCTATGTAGAGCTTGCAGTCTACAACGTAGTTGGTCAAAAGGTTAAAACATTGGTGAATCAAAACGAAAGTAAAGGATTTAAAGAGGTGAACTGGAATGGAAAAGATGCTTTGGGCAATTTAGTGGGATCTGGATTATATTTTTACTCGCTGGTAGTTAAAAATGGATCGAACATAGTTTTTAAACAAAACCGAAAAATGCTTTTTGTAAAATAGTATCAAATGATACCATAGCTTGTCTTTTTAGAACATTTAATTGCCTAAAGGGATGAGCTCAATATACTGTTGAACGACGCGTTTAGACAAGCGTGTAATTAAAGAAATAGAATTAATATCA
>JABFGF010000018.1 GCA_013112635.1 Calditrichota bacterium
TAAAGGGCTTGCCTAAAACGATCCCCTTGCTATTTGTAACAGCTGCCTGGTGCCGGGCTTTGGCAGGGTCAATACCGACCACATATTTATCGGCAATATACTGCCTTTTTATCTGCAGGGCTTTGAATTTGGTATTGATAGCTTTTCCTTTCTTTTAAATTAGGGTTTTAAGAAAAGTGCAATAAAAAGGAAGGCTTTTCGACCTGGTTAGTCAGTTTTAATCAATATAGAAATCGTTATGCTTTTATTAATTAATTATATACAAACTTATAGAAAAATTATTTACATGAGGAGGATTTAAATGAGAAATACTCTAATAATAATATTTTCTATTTCTATATTAATTTTTATATCCTGTTCTTCACCAAATGAAGAAACGGATATGTCATTCAATAAAATAATTAAAGGTACAGTCTCTGATAGTATAAGCACAATGCCTATCGACAGCGTAGAGATCATTTTAAAATCTTTAACATCTTCTGCTTATTCTCATGGGCCTGTGTATACTGATTCAAGTGGTAAATATAGAATTGATGTGGGTAGTGGCAGTGGCCAAGATTTATACTTGCATTTTTTAAAGATGGGCTATCACGCTAAACAGTTGTTTATTTCTCAATTTCTTTTAAATAAAGATTCAACAATCTTAAATATTAGAATGATAAAAAAATGAGGACTGAAATATGAAATACTTTAAGTTTTTAATATTATCGTCATTCTTTTTTTCCAATATATATTCTCAACAAACAGATGCTTTAATTATTTATGACACAGCAAATAGCGATGAGCTACAGCAAACCATTGATTTTATTAATTTTTCTGGTGGACATGTACGACATGTTTTTGAACCAGAAATAATTTTAGCTTTTATACCGGAGGGTTTAGAAGACTATTTAAAGAATACAAATTCTCATATAATTGATATTCTGAGAAACCCCGTGGATAAGAACCAGTTTACAACAAAAACAAGTAAGCATGCTGCAAATGCTTTTAATAATATGTATTCATCAGGGTTTTCAAAAAACAGCTCAATGCCTACTCCATTGGCAAACTGCTTAGTTTCAGCAAATGAAATGGAAAACACGCAGAAAAGGCCAGCTATTGGTGAAATGAATAACTCTATAAATCAATCTTCCGGGCCGCTCAGTAACAATCCATTTACTGATTCCTATTTACTTGGCTCATCAACCGTGAGCTTGTGTTTGATGGAAAGCAATGGAAGTTTGGAAAATTGGAATGATTCTGCAGAAGAAAGAACAATAAGTGAAGTTGTACAAGGTTTGAATAGGTTTTCAGAGCAAGGTTATGCATTAGACATTTTTCTTCGATGGCATTATGATATAAACTATGCTATCCCAACTACATATGAGCCTATAACAGGGCACAGTATGCCTTATGTTCATAATCTTACTTGGAATTTTGAATGGATTGATGATGCACTTTCTTATTTAGGGGTAAATGATGAATGGGTTGGTGTTTATGAATACGTAAATGAGCAGCGCGGTAATAATAATACCGATTGGGGGTATATGGTGTTCATCGTAATGGATGATAATGATGATGATCATATGTTTACTGATGAAAGGTTTGCATATGCATATTTGGACAGACCTTTAATGGTAATGACTTATAATAATGACGGGTGGGGGCCATCCAGAATGGATGAAGTCTGCCAGCATGAAACGGGACATATTTTTGGGGCATTGGATGAGTACTCAGAATCAGGTTGTACAACATCAGAACTGGGAGGGTATTTAGATTTTGTGAATGGAAATTGTGAAAATAGCAATCCAAGCTCAATTCCATGTGTTATGCGATCAAATGTTAGTGTCTATGATTTATGTTATTATTCTAAAGGCCAAATAGGTTGGTATGATCATGATTCTGATGGAATTATGAAGCCCATTGATATGAACTATGATAGATGGTTCACTTTTACAAATGTTTATCCCGGTGAATGGGTTGAAATTTATAATACAAACAACCAACTTATAAAATCCATGCAATTGTCCTCTTTTAATACAGTTGGACCAAATAATGCAAATGGATATGTACCGGTTTGGGACGGCTCAAATAACAATGGAGAAATTGTAGCTCAAGCTAATTATAAAATTTATGTTGATGGGAATCATAAAGATAATAGTGACATACATTATGAATCTACATCTTCATTTACAGATATAAAATATGATCTTTACGATGATAAACTTTTATTTCTTCCTAATAGATTATTACACATAAGATGCGACATATATAATGAAGATGATGAATTAATATTACAACCTTGGAAAGATGAATTGGCTCCTGCATATGAATATTCTAAAGTTGATATATCAGGACTTCAAGAAGGAAATTATACAGCAAAATTTTTTGGTTGGCATCCTGATGGCCATAATACACAAATTACAAGTTATACTTTCATAGCCCATTATTTTAATTATTTAAAGAGCTTGGCATCTACAAATGAATCATTAAATGAAAACGCAACTGCTACAAATAATGGAAGACGAATTGAGATAGATGGAACATCTTACCAATATCGTCATTTGGTTTTCGCATCTGGAGGCGAAATATTCTATAGAAGAAGACCTGTATGGACAAGCATATGGGGTGAACCGATTTCTCTAAGCATTGGAAATCAAGAAAATAATTATCCAAATATTTCTACACAGGATAATGGTCGGATTATTGTAATTTGGCAACGGAAAGTGAGCTCAAATTCTTATGAAATATGGATTGCTAAAAGTGATGATAATGGGGTAACATGGGATTCTGATGATATATATAGATTAACTACTGTATCCATATCCAGTGATCCTTTTCCGGTGGTTCAGGCAGATTATGATGGTTCTTATTTTGATATAGTATTTAGAAATAGCAATGGTTTAAGGTCTTACACATCAAGCGATGGAGAAGTCTGGTATGGAACCACTTTCGTACATAATAATAATCCTGGTGATTCACGTCCGAGTTTAGCAAATGACCATGCATTTGGAAACACATCTATGGTTTATGAAACTTCAACAAACGAAATCTATTACAGATGGAGGACATCATATCTGGGTTACACCCAAAATTGGTCATATAGGACAAATTTGTCGAGCATAATACCAGGTTCATATTACTCCCATGTTGAACCCTCAATAGCCTCTGATCCAGCAGGAGAAGGAAGTGATATTCATATCGTCTGGCATCGGATTTATGGTTCTGGCTCAAGTAAATATAATCATTCAATAATTTATCGACATGGTAGTGATTACTATCCATATTATTGGCAAAACGAATACACTGCAATTTACTATGAAAATCAACAGCAACCTATCGTAACTGCAACTGACGATTACACTTATATATATTATCAATTAATTACTGATGATAATATATATAGACAAAAGTATAATGGCTATTCATGGACTGGTCCTGAATATGTTGCGAATGGAAGATATCCTTCAATATCAACAGGTAAAAAGTCGGCTTTGCCAGTTTGGACTTCAAATTCGAATAGTCCTTACGAGGTAAAAGTTGGTTCACAAACACTTAGTAAAATTAGCGAAACTGAGACTGTCGATCCACGAAATTATTATAATAGATCAATAGCTATTATTGATAGCACAGGTAATTTTTTTGAGTTGATATTAAAAAATATTGTTATTAATAAATATGATGGTACATCAGTTAAACTTCCGTTTGAGAAGGTATCTTTGGATACATTTAAGCTGTCAGTGAATAATTGTTGGGATTTGCAAACATCAGAGTTTGTAACCGTACCTGAAAATGCTGAGAGTTTATTCGTTAATTATGAAATTAAAACATCAAACTATAATAAAATATCGAGTAACACTATTAGCGACCACAAAATTATTGTAGGAATTGAAAATCAGACGAATAAAAATCTTAAAACAAATAATGATCTACAATTAAGCGCTGACTACTCAACAAAAACAGAAAATAGGAAGTCAAGCTTTTATATTAGGGATATTCAAAAAGATAATATTAAAGTATCTGTAAGGTTGGACAATTTAGTAGCTTCTAAAAACAGCTTTGCCAGTCTTGGCCATATTTACGATTACAACAAATTATCTAATGAGAAAGAAAAAACAGTTTTCGCAAAATTGAATGAACAATCTGCTTCAACTCCAGATATTTACGCAGATAAATTACATATCCATCCTAATCCTTTTAATTCACAGGTAAAGATTCAATTTAATTTGAATGAATCTCAAGAAGCTGTATTGAATGTTTATAATATTAATGGTCAATTAATGAATAGGGTTGTTGCAGGGTTGTTAAACAAAGGAAACCATTCTTACAAATTTAATGGTGATAAACTATCAAGCGGAATCTATATTGTGGAACTAAAAACCAAGAATAAAAGAATTGTTAATCGTATGTTACTTATTAAATAACTATAGCGCATAACAAATCAATTAAGGTGAATTCGCCACGCGGAGCATGATTTCAGGCTGGAAGTTTTTGTAGTGGCAAATCACCTTATCGCAAGTCGTTATACGCTCACTTCTTTGGAAACACAATTGAATATGTTTATGAAATTGAAATCTAAACTCATTTCCTGTTTTTTTATCTTAGCAATAATCCCAGTATTTATTGAAGCACAACAAAAAACATATATGACTGAGATAGATACAATTCAATGTTACCCTGGAAAAACATTAGTACAATACAAAACTTATGTTGATTCCTTGTTAAGTGAAGATGGCTATGCCTTTCTTTACTCCACACAATTAGAAGTTCCTCGATACAAACTTTTTCCGTATATTTTTAAAAAAGAAATATCAATCGACAGTATGGTATATCATGGCATTGTAAAGAGTTATTTTGAGGATGGGAAATATCGTATTGGAAAATATCAAAATGGTACTAAAATTTACATGAAATATTTTGATTCAACTGGCACCGAAATATCGAGAAATAAATATTATTTGGGTATAAGAATTCATTTTGATCCTGAGAAAGGAAATAATCACTATCTTATTGATGGGATAAAAGAAGACTAAAACAAATAAGGCGTCTAACAAAATGTTACTATTAGGCTTAAATAAGCAATAAAAAGTGAATAACCCACCGTTGTAGCAGAAAGGTTTTCTTTCATGTAGTAAACAACAAGTCGCTAATAAGTCGCTATTGGCGGGTATATTGGGGGTAATTACTGGTTATAAATGGTGTTAATTGGTGACGGCCAAGGCGAAGCTAACTATCAATAAAATATGAGAGTTATGTTGTTAATATTGAGGTTAGGAGAAATGTACATAGCCGGACTGAAAATCCGTGTGTCCCCAGTTCAATTCTGGGAGACGCCACACTTCTTATACCCTGTAACGGAATTTACAGGGTTTTTTGTTTTCGTCCATTTCTTTGAACTTCTCTTTGCGGTACAAATCGGTACCGTTTTCATTTCTAATTGTATAAAATTCACTCAAGTTGGTTATAATACCCATATTTTAAACTGCTTTAAGTACATCCGTTTTAAGGATTTTAACATTTCAAAATAATCTATTTTAAAATCCCCCTTTTAATCTCAAAAAAAGACCAGTTCACCGCAATTACAATGAGACTTTTTTTAAAAGGTATACTTAACACGTAACGATCAATCACAAATGGAATTGTAATCTGTATTTTATTTTAGTTTTGTCTTCAATTGTAACTGTTTATTTAAAAGCATAGTTTTTCAAAAACAAGACTCAGGGATTGTTGTAAATGATAACGGTATCTCTGCGGGTATAAGCTGGTTGTCTTTAACGATGATGGTTATTTAGATCTTTTTGTTACAAATGCTCAAGAGAGCTGTTGTTAGACGTGCGTCTGCAATTGATTTACGAATAAACGCGTGCATAAGTATTGAAGGGGCAACTTTGTCAAAGGCGATTGGTAAACCGATAGTTTTGTATCAATTTTTATAAATTTATCCACAGTTTTTAGTTGCCCGATTCCTTTATATATAAAAAATAGAATCATCCTTTTTTGATAAGACTTCTGTGTGTAAAATAGATTCGATAAAGCAAAATGATTACCCTCGAATCATCAATTTCCCAGGGGGCAAAACTTCAGTAAACATTTTTTTTACTCGAAAACGGATGTTGTTTAATTACTTTTTTTAAATTGCAAACGAAGAACTTAGCATATCTTGTGAGAAGGTTCTTTAAAAGTTTAAAATTCTTGTTGACAAGTTTGATTTGTATCTCTATATTAAATTTGTAATACATCTTACAAAATACACTATTATGTTTCAACCCATTGGAAAGAAAATAACACTTAGCCAGGAAATCGAGCAAAAGATAGAAGCGTCGATTATTCAAAAGAAATTTAATCCTGGCGAAAAGCTACCCACAGAAAATGAACTGTGCGATATGTTTGCCGTAAGTCGTACAGCATTAAGGGAAGCACTGCGTATGCTAAGCGGACGAGGATTAATCACTATTCGTAAAGGTAGCGGCATTTATGTAAATGATTACTCTAAGGCAGATGTAACCCGCCCAATGAGTTTATATCTTGATTTAAACTTTGATAAAAAAATAATACTTGATGTAATTCAAATCAGAAAAACTCTTGAACCCTTGATTTGTGAAATGGCAGCAAAAAACCGTAAAGAAGTTCATATTCAACAACTTGAAAAAAATATAAAGAATTTTAAAGCTTGCAAAATTGAAGATTATAATAAAGAAAGCCATCTGGATTTTCAGTTTCATACAATCATTACTCAGGCAAGCGGAAATACTTTAATTCCTATTATGATGGAACCACTTCTTCAACAAATGCCGAAAATACGCCTGCTGGTTTATAAAAAAATTGATCAGGCCAAAAGCTCTGCACTCGATTACCATCTACTCATTTATAATATGATTGTCAAGCAAGATGCTCAAGGGGCATTTGAGGCAATGAAAGAACATATGCGAATTGCAGAGAAACATTCAAGAGCGATTGTGAATCAGTTAGATTAAATTTTTTCTAAAAAAATATGTATGACATGTTATTAATAATGGAGAGATCATGAATATTTCATTAAAAAATAAAACGGCTATTATTACAGGCAGTGTCCAGGGAATTGGTAAGCAGACTGCAAAAAGGCTTCTTGAGGCAGGAGCTTCGGTTGTAATAAATAACTACACGGATGAAGCTGCGCTTCAAAAAACAGCTGATGAGTTAGGTGCATTTGGCCCAGTAAAAGCAGTAATTGCCGATGTAACAAAAGAAAATGAAGCAAAAAAGCTTATCGATGCAGCACTTGAACTTGGGTCAACAATTGATATTTTAATTAACAATGCAGGTGGTTTGGTTAAGCGGGTTCCAATTGCAGAATATAATGAAGAGCATTTCGATACAGTAATGAACGTGAATTTAAAATCAGCTTTTATTATGGCAAAACTTGTTGCACCGTTTATGAAAAAACAGCAGTCCGGGAAAATTATTAATCTTTCTTCACAGGCAGCACATGATGGTGGCGGACCTGGTGCTGCAGCATATGCCGCATCAAAAGGAGCTGTTTGGACTTTTACAAAATCATTAGCAAAAGAACTTGGACCACATGTGACAGTAAACTGTCTTTCCCCTGGCTTTATTGATAATACAACTTTTCACACAACATTTACACCTGAAGATGCACGCAAATCAATGCCATCAAAAATTTTATTGGGCAGGGCAGGAGCCGGTGACGACATAGCAAAAGTTGCTTTGTTTCTGGCTTCAGAACTTGCAGACTATTTAACTGGACAATCGCTGGAAATTAATGGCGGCCTTTATATGCCATAATTATCATCTTAATAAATGGAAAGCTCGTTAATGTTTAAAGCATCTTTAAATCTCTTTTTATTATTAATGTTTTTCAATCTTTTAGGAGCGAAAGACAACCCGTGTTTACTGATAAACGAATCAGAAGCTGACGAAATCAGGCAAAGCATATCAGAATATCCAATCTTTATAAAGTCTTTTAATAATACAAAAGCTAAGTTGGATAAAACACTGGCTGAAAACATCGTTGTCCCACCTCCAGGAGAAGCTGGTGGCTACGAACACGAAAAGCACAAGCAGAACTATCGCGATATGCAAAGTGCAGGTATGATATTTCAGCTAACAAAAGATGAAAAGTACGCATTATTTGTAAAACAGATGTTGTATAAATATGCTGAGCTTTATCCCACATTAGGTCCTCATCCTTTATCTCATAAGCAAGCCCCGGGAAAACTATTTCACCAGATGTTAAATGAAGCTGTGTGGCTTGTTTACACGGCGCAGGCTTATGATTGTATTTACAACTGGTTAAGTCCTGAAGAACGCCAACATATTGAGAAAAATGTTTTTAAATATATTGTTGAGTGGTTTACAGAAGTATACCCGGGGCAATTGGATCGAATTCATAATCACGGAATGTGGATTGCCGCTTCCATTGGTATGCTTGGTTATGTGCTGGATGATGATAATCTTGTTGAGATGGCGTTATTTGGTACAAAAAAAGATGGCAAGGGTGGATTCTTAAAACAGCTCGATTTGCTCTTTTCTCCAGACGGTTATTATTTAGAAGGACCATACTATATTCGCTATGCTTTGAGACCATTATTCCTTTTTGCGGAAGCTGTTGAACGTAATCAACCTGAAATTAAAATTTTTGAACACCGTAATGGCATTATCGGCAAAGCGTTATTTTCTTCTTTACAAACTGTTTTTCCAAATGGCAATTTCCCGCCAATAAACGATGCTTCCCGTTCAATGAATGTGAAATCCATCGGACCTGTTATTGCAAATAATATTGCTTATCATCGTTTTGGTGCAAATCCAAATTTATTGGCAATAGCACAAATACAGAATCAGGTGATTTTGAATAAGGCCGGATTTGTTATTGCAAAGGATCTGGCAGAAGCAAAAGATTCGCCACAGCTTAATTGGCAAAGTGTTGAGTTTTCTGATGGGTATGATGGGAAGCAGGGTGGCCTTGGCATTTTACGACATGGCAGTGGTCAGGATCAAACAATGCTTTTAATGAAATATGGCTCCCATGGATTAGGACACGGCCATTTTGATAAACTTCACTTCAGCTATTTTAATCAGGGCTCTGAAGTAATTTTTGATTACGGATTTGCACGTTGGGTAAATATAGAACCAAAATTTGGTGGCAGATATCTTCCAGAAAATGATAGCTATGCAAAACAGACTATTGCCCATAACACGGTGACCGTTGATCAAAAAACACAGAATAATGCTAATCGAAAAACAGCGGACAAAGTCTCAGCCGAAAGGCACTTTTTTCACTCAACTCCTGAAGTTAAAGTAATGAGCGCCAAAGCCACAAAGCAATATGATGGTATTTCCATGCAGCGGACAATGTTTCTTTTAGAAGACAGCAATTTCAAACAACCGTTGGTGTTGGATCTTTTTAAAATAAAATCCCAAAGCGAACATGAGTACGATTATCCAATTCATTATCATGGGCAGATAATTGCAACAAATCTTGAATATGACGCAGCTATAAAAAAGCAAAGACCGCTTGGCGATGATTTTGGCTATCAACACATCTGGGATAATGGCGGAGGCAAAACAAATAAACCATTACGTTTTACCTGGCTAAATGAAAACAGATACTATTCTTTGATTGGTGTGTCCGATGATGAAATGGTTGTGAAGTTTGGAAGAACTGGTGCTAATGACCCTAAATTTAACTTGAGGTCAGAGCCATTATTGGTTTTAAGAAAAAAAGCAAAAGACCATCTGTTTGCATCTGTGATTGAAGCACATGGTTATTATAGTGAAGCCTCTGAAAAATCGGTTCAGGCCTCGCCGCGAGTTAATGAAGTAAAAATTATTGGTTCAAATGACAAAGCTACTGTTGTTGAAATTGCAGGAAAAAATTTTCAATGGCAGGTGATGGTTACAAATGAAGAGGCCTCAGATTTTGAAAAACATAAAGTAGAGTTTCAAAATCAAATATACGAGTGGACCGGAAACTTTAAAATAATTAAAAACTAACAATAGGACTAACAATGAATATAAAGGGTTTACGTTGGTGGGTAATAGCTCTTATTGCTTTGGGAACGATTATTAACTATATCGATCGTTCTGCTTTAGGTGTAATGTGGTGGGCAGAAGGCGACTGCATTGCGAAAGATCTTGGATATACAACTCAAAATGTGGCTAAACAGCAATATGCAATAATCCTGAATGTATTTATGATATTCTATGCATTGGGCCAATCAGTTATGGGTAGGATTTTTGATAAGATTGGTACGCGCATGGGTTTTGTTCTCTCAATTGCTGTATGGAGTGTTGCCACAATGCTTCATTCTGTTGCACGCTCAGTACTTAGTTTTAGTGTTTTTAGGGGAATTTTAGCTGTTGGTGAAGCAGGGAACTGGCCTGGCGCTGTTAAATCAAATGCGGAATGGTTTCCACAAAAAGAAAGAGCTGTTGCCCAGGGAATATTTAATGCCGGGGCTTCAATTGGATCGGTTATCTCTCCCCCATTGATCGCCATTTTGTTTGTCTATTTTGGCTGGCAGGTAACTTTTTTTGCTTTAGGTGCATTAGGTTTTGTCTGGATTATTCCATGGTTAATATTAAATAAAACTTCACCGGAAAAACATCCCTGGATTACCGAAGAAGAAAAAAAATATATTTTGGAAGGTCGACCGGTTGAAACATCAACAGAGCCAACGCAAGACGATAAACTAAGCATGTCAAAGATTTTGTCCTACAAAGAATCATGGTCTGTTTTGGTAGCCCGCTTTTTTCATGAGCCAATTTGGTGGCTTTTTGTGGGTTGGATGCCAATCTATCTTGCAGCCACTTACGGATTTAATGTTAAAGAAATTGGTGCTTTTGCATGGGTTCCTTATGTAGGCGCAGCTTTTGGTAGTATTGCCGGTGGTTGGTATAGTGGAAGACTTTTGGATAAAGGACGTGAAATAGGCACAGCCAGAAAAACAGCAATAAATATTGGTTCAACTTTGATGTTTCTTGGAATGGTTACAACAATATTCTTTGCAGATACGCCTGAAAAATTCGTTGCTATAGTAGCCGTTGTACTTTTTGGATTTCAATTTTCAATAGGCAATGTCCAAACAATTCCAAGTGATTTATTCAAAGGTTCCTCGGTTGGTAGCTTAGCTGGCTTAGGCGGAACAGTTGGTGTATTCTCTGTTATTGTATTGAACTTTTTGGTACCGGTTATTACAAAAACATCCTTCACGCCAGCTTTTGTAATTATTGCATTGTTTGTTCCTCTGGGAGTTTTAGCTATTTATTTATTTGGTGGAAAACTATTACCTGTAGAAAAAAACTAAAGGAAAGGAAAAATGACTCATATAAAAAAATCGCAAGTTCCGGTTGAAACAGTTGGTCCAGGATTGACTCGCCAGATAATGGGCCATGATTCAGATCTAATGTTGGTGAAAGTAAATTTCGAAAAAGGCGCCATTGGCGAGCCACATAAGCATCCGCATCATCAGGTATCCTATGTTATTGAAGGAAAATTTGATGTTACTATTGATGGTGTTACTAAAACACTTGAGGCCGGTGATGCTTTTGTTGTTCCAACGGAAGTTATGCACGGCGCTATTTGTACAGAAAAAGGAATTCTCATTGATACATTTTCTCCCGCCAGGGAAGATTTTTTAGAATAACATAATTTAAACCATTTAGGAGGATATCATGGATATTCGTTACATTACAAAGACCCTCTTTGTAATATTCTTATTGTTTTTTGGTACAGTGTTTTCGCAAACAGTTCACCAAGTAAGTGCAGGCGATAGCACATTAGCAGCAGCTGTAAGCGATGCGGCTGATGGTGACATAATTGAGCTGGTTTCGGATGGCGGTGTTTATACTAACCCAAACCAGATGGTAGTTAGTAAAAACCTCGTTATTAGAGGCCATGCAGATTTAATTGAAAAGCCGATCATCAAATATGTCGGTTCTTCAACCGGTGCATATATTTTTAAGGTAGAAGGATCACCAAGAATTGAATTTGAGAACCTTGAATTTGACGGTGATGGTACAGCTGAAGGCGGCGCTGCATTAGCTAAGTATGCATTAAGACTTGACAATGCTGATACATCCGGTACTATGCAGATTTTTGTTAATAATTGTGTAATGCACGATTTTAATGAAAAAATAATCAAGCCTTATGCTAATTGCGGGATGGACTCATTAGTTGTCCGGAACTCTATTTTTTATAATGGCGCGAAAGAAGGGATCGTTTTTTATACCGGCTCTTCCGGTGATCCTGCAGTTCGTTTAAAATATGGTGAAGTGTCAAATAGTACTTTTTATAATTTTGTCAGAGAAGCAATAAAAGGTGATACAAATCCTGATATTAAATTAGTTGTTGATCATTGTACATTTTACGATTGTGGTGGGCCGGATAAACCATTCATTTATGTTGATGATTTAACAGATGTAGTTGTTAAGAACAGCATCATGCAAAAAAACCTGGAAACAGGCAATTTTATGAGATTCGAATCTGATGCTAATGTTGTTAGTAACATTGTTTTCTGGGATGTAAATGATATTGATATAGATAATACAAATTCAGTTACAGACACTCTTCTTGCAGATCCGTTGTTTGCAGACGCAGCAAACGGTGATTTCACATTAATGGAAGGGTCACCTGCAATAGGTTATGCTGATGATGGAAGCGCAGTTGGTGATCCAAGATGGGATCCAACCGTTGGAGCTCCAAAAGTTCATAAGATTGAAGCAGGAACTGATGTGTTAAAGGCTGCTATTGATGCAGCAGCAGATGGTGATATAATTGAGTTAGTATCCAGTGGTGGTATGTATCTTTCTGCAGATCAAATTGTTTTAGACAAAAATATTGTTATTCGTGGCCGGGCAGAACTTGCTCAGAAGCCGGTTTTAAAATATATCGGTACTTCAACAGGTGCGTATATGTTTAAAATTGAGGGCTCTCCACGTGTTGAATATGAAAACCTTGAATTTGATGGTGATGGTACTGCAGAGGGTGGAGCCGCATTAGCTAAGTATGCATTAAGACTGGACAACGGTGACACATCCGGAACAATGCAGGTTTTTGTTGAGAATTGTGTATTACATGATTTTAATGAAAAAATCATCAAGCCATATGCTAACTGTGGAATGGATTCGCTCGTTGTTCGTAATTCCATTTTGTATAATGGTGCAAAAGAGGGGATTGTATTTTACACAGGTTCTTCTGGCGATCCTGCTGTTCACATAAAGTATGGTGAAGTATCTAATTGTACTTTCTATAATTTTGTTAGAGAAGCAATAAAAGGTGATACAAATCCTGATATAAAATTAGTTGTTGATCATTGCACATTTTACGATATAGGCGGACCTGATAAGCCTTTTATTTATGTTGATGATTTAACAGATGTAGTTGTTAAGAATAGCGTCATGCAAAAAAACCTGGAAACAGGCAATTTTATGAGATTCGAATCTGATGCTAATGTTGTCAGTAATGTTGTTTTTTGGGATGTATTTGATAGGGATATTGATAACACGGATTCTGTTACAGATACATTATATGCCGATCCGTTATTTGCGGATGCAGAGGCTGGAGATTTTACACTTGGTGAAACTTCTCCTGCACGGACTGCCGGTGAAGGCGGCACGCCAGTGGGTGATTTAAGATGGGCTATTGATCCTAATGCTTTTCTATTATCAGTTTCAACATCCGGTGGTGGAATTGTACAATTAGATCCTGCCGGTGGTGTTTATGATCCGGGTACTGTTGTTACTATGACGGCTGTGCCTGATTTAGGATGGGAGTTTGAATCATGGACAGGAAATGTTTTTCCACCAAACGCCAATCCCATAAACATTACAATGAATAAAAATGAATCAATTGTTGCTACATTTAAAAACCTCACACCACAGGTTACAGTGGAAATTGATACAATTGGCCTTGGCCACGTTGATGTTAGCCCGGAACCTATTGAAGGTACTTATGACCAGGGAACTAGTTTAACATTAACAGCGGTTCCACAAGAAAATTGGGAATTTGTTGAATGGTTGGGTGACATTAGTGGAACTGAAAATCCAACTACTTTTGCCGCAGATTCAAATATGAATGTGACCGCTTCATTCCAAAGCACTTTAACACAGTTTGATTTAGTAATTAATGTTGTTGGTAGAGGTAGTGTAACCCAATTACCTACACCTGTAATTGCAACGTACGATACAGCTTCTGTTGTTGAATTAACCGGGATAGCAGATTTGGGTTGGGAGTTTTCAGCTTGGACTGGGGATCTAGAAAGTGGTCTAAACCCGGCAAGTGTTCAAATGGATTCGAATATCACAATAACTGCTACCTTTATGGAGACGCAATATTCCTCTCACAGCATTGAAGTTGATACTTCCTGGAATTTATTAGATGCAGTACAGATAGCGATTAACAATAGTTTTATTGACAGCCTTATATTAGTAACTGATGGTGGCGAATATTTAATAAATAATGAGATTATACTTGATAGCACTAATCTTGTCATTCGCGGAAAAGATGATCTGGAGCAGAAACCAATTATAAAATATACCGGTTCATCAACAAGTGCAGCGATATTTAAAATTATTGGTTCACCTACAGTAGTGGTTGAAAATCTTGAAATTGATGGAGATGGAAAAGGTGAAGGCGCTGCTGCATTAGCTAAATATTTTCTGCGATTGGATAATGGTGATGCAGAAGGTACCATGAAAGTATTTGTTAATAACGTTACAGCACATGATATGCCAGATAAATTTATCAAATTGTACTCTTTCTGCGGTGTTGACTCTTTAATTGTCCATAATTCTGTTTTTTATAATAATGCTAAAGAAGGTATATCTTTGTTTCAAGGTTCATCAGGTGATCCGGCGGCTGAATTAAAATATGCAGAAATTGTTAATTGTACCTTTTATAATCTTACCAGAGAAGGTATAAAAGCTGATACTAATCCGAATACGGTTGTTCGTGTAGATCATTGTACTTTTTATGATTGTGGCGGACCAGACAAGCCATTTATTTATGTTGACGATATGACAGATTTTGTTGTTAAAAACAGTATTTTTGAAAAGAATTTAGAAGATGGAAATTTTCTACGTTTTGAATCTGATGAAAATATTGTCAGCAACATCATTTTCTGGGATTTAAACGACTATACTATTGACAACACAACATCAATCACAGATACGCTGCGTGCAGATCCAATGTTTAAAGATCCTGCAAACGGAGATTTCACTTTGTTGGAAGGCTCTCCGGCTTATGGTTTTGCAGATGATGGTAAAGCAGCAGGTGACTTGCGTTGGGAAAAATTTCCAGTTGGATTAGAGGAAGTAGTTGAAATTATTCCTCAGGTATTCTATTTAAAACAGAATTATCCAAATCCATTTAACCCAAGTACAACCATAACATTTGGCCTAAATAAAGCCGGTAAAACAAAAATGGTTGTTTATAATGTACTTGGCCGGGAAGTTGCAACTTTAGTTAATAAAGAAATGGCTGCCGGGACTTATACAGTCCAGTTCCAAAATTCAAATCTTGCCTCAGGTGTATATTTTTACAGATTAACATCGGGCAAAAATGTTTCAATTAAGAAAATGCTTCTGGTTAAATAAGTAGTATTTTAAATCCGGCGGGGTTCTCCCGCCGGACTTTTTTAAGGAAGAAAAAATGAGCAGAGAAGAGACAGTTAAAAGAATAGAAGAATCAGGAATTGTTGCTGTTTTGAGATTGGATGATACACAAAATATCTGTCATATTTTTGAAGCATTAATGAACGCAGGTGTTATTGCATTAGAAATCACAATGACGACACCCGGAGCTATAGATATAATCAAGGAATACGCCCAAAAATTGGACGGCGATTTTATCTTAGGTGCAGGAACAGTTTTAACACCCGAAGACGCCAGACAAGCAATTGAGTATGGAGCGAAATTTATAGTTAGTCCTGTCTTTAATGAAGACATCCTCAAAGTTTCACAAGAAATGGGGGCTGCTGTATTTCCCGGTGCATTTAGCCCAAATGAGATACTAAACGCATGGCAAAAAGGGGCTGACGTAATCAAAGTTTTTCCTGCTACAACTTTAGGACCCGGTTATTTTAAAGATATCCACGGGCCCTTACCAGAAATAAAGCTAACACCAACAGGTGGAGTAAATTTGGAAAATACTGCGGCCTTTCTAAATGCAGGTGCACGTTTTGTTGGAGTTGGAACATCATTATTGGATAAGACTCTTATCGCGACAGAAAACTGGAAAGGGTTAACTGAAAGAGCGGCTCTTTTTATAGCTGAAGTAGAGAAAACAAGACACTTAGTGTAATATTCAAATGGATTTACAAATGAAAAAAAAGATTGTTACTTTTGGTGAAATTATGTTACGCCTGGCGCCATATAATTATGAGCGAATTGTACAAGCCAATCAGTTTCAGGCCCAATATGGAGGTGGTGAAGCAAATGTAGCCGTTTCGCTGGCGAATTTTAAGAATGAAGTGTTTTTCGCATCAGCACTACCCCAAAACCCCATTGGAGATGCGGCTAGAAATCAACTGAGGAATTATGGTGTTAATACAGAATTTGTTTTACGCCGGGGATCTAGAGTGGGTATTTACTTTCTAGAACATGGAGCTTCAATAAGACCGTCAAAAGTAACATATGATCGATCAAACTCATCAATCTCTGAGGTTAAGCCTGGTATGTTCGACTGGGATAACATCTTAAAGGGAAAAGATTGGTTTCACACAACAGGAATTACTCCCGCCTTATCAGATTCAGCCGCGGAGACAACTATCGAAGCAGTTAAAAAGGCCAAAGAATATGGTCTAACTGTGAGCTGTGATTTGAATTATCGTAATAAGCTTTGGAGTAAAGCTAAAGCAAAAGAGGTGATGTCGGAAGTTATTAAATATGTCGATGTCATTATTTCAAACGAGGAAGATGCGGCCGATGTTTTTGGAATTGAAGCAGAAAGCACAAACGTAACCAGTGGCAAAATTTCGGTTGACCATTACAAATCTGTGGCCAAACAACTAAAAGAGTTGGCAAATGCAAAATATGTCGCCATAACACTTCGTGAAAGTATCTCGGCCTCAGACAATAATTGGTCTGCAATGCTCTACACGGCAGACGAGTTTTATTTAAGCCGTAAGTATCCTATTCACCTTGTAGATCGTGTTGGTGGTGGAGATTCTTTTGGAGGAGGTCTGATCCATTCCCTTGTAAATAATAATGAACCACAGGAAGCTTTAGAATTTGCTGTTGCGGCATCGGCGTTAAAACAGACTATTCCCGGTGATATGAACCTGGTCAGTGAAAGCGAAGTTTTAACAGTAGTTAATGGTGACATATCCGGCCGGGTTCAAAGATAAAGTCTGGTAAAATGATTATTCTTAGAATATTTATGCTATTCATATTTTTTCAATTGCAGGCAATGGAAGTCATTAAGCCTGCTTATGGTTTTTTGCAAGAAACCGATTCTAAGTTGGAAATTCCACATGATCGGCTTTTGGAAAAAAATGAAATTATTAAATATATCCTCCCTGATTTGCAAAAATCAATTTCAACTCATGATGATTTAATCAGTTATCTAAAAGATCAGTTCAAAAAGAGGTATTATTTCAATTGGTCTAATTTTGAAAATAATTTTGCTTCATATCAAAAAACTTATCCCAACCAGGAAACGAAACACCAAAGAATCGCCAACTACCATACAGAAAGATATCCGGCGGACACACAATGGATTTTACCCTATGTTAACCTGTTGAACAAAGAAGTAACAGCATACGAATTGAGACATATTGCCAGACAGCAAAAATCACTCGATATGACTTTGATACATTATTATAAAAATCGGAACAGCAGTAATTTAAGATATTTTATAGAACAAGTATCCAGCTTGAACAACGCCTTCCTGGAAGGAAAATATGACCAGGCTGGTAATGGAGTTTATGAGTCTTTTCGAGCCGGCAAAAGAATCCACAATTGGTTGTTTTGCCACGCAGCATATTTTTCTGATCCAGAATATTCAATCGAAAACCAAAGTTTGCTTATTCGGACATTTTTACATCACGGTGCAATCCTTTATAAAAACCTGCCTGTATACAGACCGGGAAATCATCACACACGTGGGTTGGTTGCCCTATTTGAAATTGCAACGCTTTTTAGTGATTTCAACGAGTCCAAAAAATGGCAGGAGCACGCTGTTAAAGGTATAATTGAGCACATGCGACACGAGATCAACGATGATGGTTTCCAATTCGAACGCTCGGTTCATTATCATAAAGGGGATATTGAGAACTATTTTCGAATATACCAGCTTGCTAAAAGATCAAAAACTGAATTGCCGGAAGAGTTTAAGCTGACTTTCCAAAAAATGTTTGACGCATTAATTGTATTAGCCCAACCAAATAAAACACTACCTGTTTTGCAGGATGATACTGATAATCCATATAGCGAATTTAATGAAATGGGTGATGCATTCTATCTCGCCTCGATGATGTATAATGATCAGCGCTACGGTTATTTCGCTTCAAAAAAACCATCATCTAAGTTTTATTGGCTGATGAATGAAAAAGAAACTAATTATAAATCCCTGACAAATATTGCACCTGAATTATCCTCTTCAGAACTGGATGGTACAGGTTATTATATTATGCGTGATGGATGGGATGAGTCATCTATGCAAATGGTTATTAGTGCAGGTGTTTCGGATGTAAAGCCCGATCATCAGCATGGTGATATTCTTGGAGTTACCGCTTTTGGGTTTGGAACAGAATTACTCCCAAACTATCAAGTAGCATACAAATATCCTGACTTTTCATTTTTAAAAAATTCATGGGTTAAAAACGTAGCTTTGGTTGATAGCCAGGTTCAAGGACAGAAATGGAAAGGCAACAGGGGAGGATCAGGTTTTGGAAAGTGGAAGCAATTACCAAAACCCAATGTATTGGCATGGGTAAAAACAGATAATTTTGATTATTTCGCCGGGACTCATGACGGTTTTAGTAATCTCGATATCAAATATATTCGTGAGATAATTTTTGTTAAAGGTAAATATTGGCTGGTTACTGATAGTTTTGAAGGAGACGAAAGTCATACATATCAGCAGGTTTGGCAAGGCAAATTTACAATTGATTCTAAAAATAAAATATCTCGATCAGTAAATACTGAAAGCAAATTCTCTATCATACAACTTGATGATAATAAATATAGTTTTGATCAAAAAGAGTTTCGTGAAAAACGAAACACGGTTTTTTCAATAAAGAAAAATAATGGATTTGTTTTCAATACCATGCTTTATCCATCATCAAAAAAACGGAAAAGTTTTGAAGAAATAAAAAACCCGGTATTAAAATTTGAAACAGATGCACGATTGGTTTTTGAAGCAGGTAATGGATTTTTGCTGATTGATGCAACTTCAATCAAAACTCAAAATGGGCAAATAAAAATACCGGCTGTTTCCAAGGTTTTTATTGAGCAGAAAGCAGATTCTATCCAGTTAACTTTGCTGGCACCAAAATCAATTTCTTGTAACAAAAAAGAAAACGAGTTTTCAAACTGGCATAATTTTGACTGGCAGCCGGGTGAATTAACACCACTAAACTTGTAAAAAAAATTCTTGCTAAATGAAAATGATTTTAATAGTTTAAATTTGTAATACATATTACAAAAATTTCAAATAAATCTACACAGGATTTATGCCACAATATCGGAGGTTTTTGTGAACAAAGTCTATATGATTTCTTACTTGATGTTTTTCTTTCTTTTAACCGGATTAGCATTTTCCGGTGATACAGGAAAAATTTCAGGAACAATAATAGGTACAGATGTTAATGAAGGCCTAATTGGTGCAAATGTTGTCATCGAGAGTATCTGGCAGAACGAAAACGAGATTGAGCTTGAGAACAAGATTGGTGCGGCAACAGATGTGAATGGCGAATTTTACATTTTGAATATCCGGCCTGGTATCTACAATATTTCTTGTTCTTATATCGGCTATAAGACAGAGTTGCGAACAAAAGTACAAATTTTTGTAGACAAAACTACCAGGATGGATTTTGCTTTGGAACCGGATGTAATGCAAAGTGAAGAGATTACAGTTACAGCTTATAAAGAAGAGGAAGTTGAAGTTGATGTTACAGCCACAAAGCAAGTTTATGATATTTCCAATGTTGAATCTATTGCGGGTGTGACAGACATCGGGAGTATACTCAACTTGCAGGCGGATGTTGTTGATGATCATTTTAGAGGTGGCCGCCTGGGCGAGTCTCAATACATACTTGGTGGTGGTGCAATAGTTAATCCAATCAATAATGGCCGCGCCTTTAATCCAATCGTAACAGGATTAGAGCAGGTAGAAGTTTATACAAGTGGTTTTAGTGCAGAATATGGAAATGCCCAATCGGGTGTAGTGAATATGGTTACCAAAGAAGGTACTTCCAGGTGGACAGGACGTTTGGAAAGCTCTGCTACAATGCCGTATTATAAATCCTGGGGAGGCAGCCCTTATGATCCTGACAACTTACATTTTTATGAAACCCTGCTTGATCTTGAGGAATGGCTAAAAGATAATCCGGCAGATCCCGGTAAGCCGCTATTTGATCCAAGTTACGGTTTTCTTTCCAATTATTTACCAGAAAGAAATGTTTGGCCGCCAGATCCATTGACGCATGAAGATACATTGCACATTGCACGTTTAAGTCAGATTATGTGGTTGATGTCTATGCAGGATGTGGGGCTTGATTATAATGATAAAATGGATTACCGATTGGATTTTTCCGCAGGTGGCCCAATCCATGAAAACATTAATTTTTTTGTAGCTGCGCGCCAAAACACCACTTATACAATTGTGCCCAGAACCAATCCGGATATGGAACGACAGGTTATGATGAATCTGGTTTACCAGGCCCAACCTGAAAATAAATTCAAATTTTCTTTTATTGTGGACAACACAGTTGAAAGTATTTTTGACAGTAATTATTTGCGTTGGCTATTTGACCGTAGCCTGAGCGTTTCGAATTATAATAGTGTTTCCAAGCAATATGCCATGGAGTGGAAACACGTTTATTCCCCATCAACTTTTATGGATTTAAAATTCAATATTCTGGACTTGAGTCAGGTAGAAGCTATTGAACTGATTCAGGATGGTGAGTTTGTTGAAGATTATCGTGACAGAACTAATTGGACTGATTACAACAGGGGGCCATCAGGCCATTTCCTGGGAAAAGCAAAAGATGATTTTAGTGAAGATAAAACTTTGACTTATTCATTTGATGGTAGCGTAAGCAAGCAGTTTAATAAAAACAATCTTCTCAAGATGGGTATTCAGTTTTCCTATTATGATATGGAAATTGACCGCAAAATAAATGCTTCATCAGATGCATCATACCGGATCGTCAAAGTTTCTGCTCAGCCTTACGAAGGTGCTCTTTATGTGCAAGACAAAATGGAATTTACGGGGATGATTGCAAACCTGGGTTTGCGTCTGGATTTTAATGACTTGCAAAGCAGATTTTATTCTGATCCTTTTTCAGTATCGCGGTTACCCGAACCGGATAAAAAAACAGATATTCTGTTAAGATTACAGCCCCGCATTGGATTTTCATTTCCCGTTTCTGAAAAATCAGTTTTTCATTTAAACTATGGGACATTTACACAGCGTCCTAGTTTTGATCAGCTCTTTTTCAACCAGGCTACATCCGACGGTGCATTAACAGAAGTAAGTGGTCCAAATCTAACACATGAAAAAACACAATCGTATGATATTGGTTTTGTCCAGGCATTTCCACTTGGATTACGGCTCGATGTAAGTGCCTATTATAAAGATGTAAAGGATCTTGTTGAAACAGCAATTTATGAAAGTTCTGATGGAGGTAAATACTCTACTTTTGTTAATCGGGACTATGCAGATATAAAAGGATTTCATTTAAGCCTGGAAAAAAATACAGGGCCTGTTAAAGCATATGTCCGCTATAATTTCGAATCTGCAACGGGTAAAAGCAGTAATGCTCTTGATGCGCCTGTTACCTATTTCGAAGAGGCAGATCCGGTTGAGGGATTTGTTGATTTGCCGGACCCTGAAGACATATTTTTGGATTATGACAGAACACATAAACTTGTTTTAAACCTTCGTTATAGTTTACCGTCTGCAAGCGGATTTAAGGTTGCAGATTTCTATCCTTTTGAAAACACTTCAATCAGTTCAACATACCGCTATGTATCTGGCCGCCCTTATACTTATGACACGAGTGGACAAGGTTTAAAGTACAATAAACGTACACCGGTTGAGCGCGATTTACGTATCCGTTTTCAAAAAGGCTTTCGCTTAAATGGTTTTAACTTTGACTTTTATGCAGAGGGTTTCAACCTGTTGAATGAAGATTGGTTTCAGTATTCCAGAACATTTAACAGCAGCGAAAACACAGCTCGGTGGCACAATGAACGCAATGAAATTTTGATTGAAAAAGACTACATTCCGTATGTAACGGACCGTTCTGTATACCTGTTACGTAATTTACCACGCCACTACAGGTTTGGCCTTGTTTTTAAATTTTGAATTCAATCGGAGTTAAAAAATGTTAAGAAGTTTTTTATTTCTAAATATATTAACTGTCACGCTTTTATCATTAGCTCAGGCCCAGTTTCGCGATTTTAGAGTTCATGATCGGGGTATGTTACACGAGACAGTTTTTAATACCGGGGAAATTGGTCGCGGCTGGGAAACGGGTGAAGGCGGCAATGTGGCCAGTAAACCTGTTTTTGAATGGCCACCATATTCGCGTACAATAGTTGATGGAATAGAATACAGCGGCCAGCACAATATGCTGGGTGCCGGTATGTATATGGCAGCAAACCTGGATGGAATTACCGGAAAAGAAAACCGAATATATGCCTTGTGTGGTGGAGTTGGTGCGAGTGACCCTGAGATTGTGGCAGGAAAATGGAGCTTTCCGTTATCGATTGATGAATGGGAAAATTATCCGGTTTTGGAAGATGGCAGTCTAAACCCTTCTTATGATCCAAATGAGGCAGAAGAAGTAATTACAGCTTCATGGGCAACTCCTGTTGGTGTTACAGTTACACGGACATCACGCGCCTGGAGTTATCCTGACTATGATGATCTGATCATTTATGAATATACTCTTGAATACACCGGGGATACAGATGGTGACCCGACTACAATTGAGCAAACAGAAACCTTAAAAGATTTTATGGCCCTGTTTATTTATGGTTTTGCGCCATCCATGTATGGCTACCAACGCTGGTATAACGAATGGAAATATGAAGATGGTATCTACCGCGGTGATCAAAATGGTTTTTGGGATGCAGATTACTGGTTATCGTTTAATCTGAATCTTAGAACTGAAAAAGTAAATCCAATCTGGGCAAAACCCGAACCTGATTTAGAAAAATTTCTTGAGAATGCCTCGACAGGAAAAAATGGCGGCGGTTTAACCAGTCCTCAAGCACCAGGATATTGTGTTTTATATTATGATACAAACCATCTGGCGGTTGTTGACCGTGATGACCCCAATGCCAACGAGTCAGAAGCAGTTAAAATTTTGCGGGTTAGAGACAGTGTATATTATGAATTGGATGAAAACAAACACTTTAAACAGCCTTGGTCAAACAAAGTAAGTACGGGAAATACAAGAAGTTCTAAAATGGTGGATCAGTCAATCAATCCTGATTCACGCTGGAGTGGTGTTTTAAGTGAAGGTAGCACGACCTGGCCGGAAGTAGCCAACTTTGAAGAGCGTTGGTATGGGCGAGCGGCCTTTAATTATCGTCAAAGCGTAGATGCCGGGCAAAAGCATACTGTTTTTGGGCCGTATACGCTAAATATTGGTGATAAACTTGAATATGCAATAGCAGAAGTTGTTGGCTATGGTGGTACACCTGGCAAGCGTGTTGAAGGAACAACGGGAGCAGCTTTGGTGCAATGGAATAATACACCTTCCTGGAACAGAATTGTCCGGGTTGATGGTAAGGCCTGGACAGATTCAGGTTATATCGATCAATATGGTTATCCGGATTATGTCAACTCAGATGTAGTAACCGTAACACAGGTTGCCCATAAAGCTTTTGAAGCATATCTCGGGAAATCAATTGCAATTGACTCTGTTAAACATGAACCGGTCGATGGCCCTTTTTGGCCGGAAGATCATCCTAAAGATGGATCTTATATAATTCCTGTTCCAGTTCCGGCACCAGGTATTACGGTTTCTAATACACCTCTTGCGGAAATTGAAATAATATGGGGTCGCGCCGTAGAGGAGTTTGAACATCCGCAATTGACAGGGGAGTTGTCCGGTTTCAAAGTTTGGCGCAGCGAAACAGGAATGGGACCGTGGGAGTTGTTGTCTGACGTAACAAAAGGGGATGTAAATGAAAATGAAGAATATTTGTTTTTAGATACAGATCCCGATTTTAAGGTTGGAGAGGCTCGTTATTACTCAGTTACGTCTGTTGATGTTAATGGATTTGAAAGTGGGAAAACAAATATTATCCGACATGAAAAAAATATTGGCTCTGTTTTGGAGTTTGGAAAAGTTCATGTTGCCCCAAATCCATTTATTGTAGAATCAGGCTTTACCGGCGGTGGAGAAGTTGTTGACAAAATTGGGTTCTTTGGTCTTCCGAATAAGTGCAAAATAAGAATTTTTTCATATGCAGGACAGCTAATAACCACAATCGATCATGATGTTCCTGTTTACTCAAATGAGTGGTTTCAAGTTACGCGTAACGATCAATCAATTGCATCAGGTATTTATTTCTTTGTTGTAACAACCCCTGATGGAGATAAAACCAGCGGCAAATTTATTGTGATTAAGTAAGAGGATCAAAATGAAAACTCTATTAAAAAATATATTACTTTGCCTTCTTCTATTACAGGTTTCAATTGGATGGGCACAAAAAGTTGGAACTACATCTTTCCAATTTTTAAAGGTGTTAACAGATGCCCGGGCAACTGCAATGGGAGAAGCGTATTCTTCGGTTGCCACCGGATCGGATGCTGTTTTCTGGAATCCCGCACGCCTTACTTATGTAAAAGGCACTGATCTGGCAGCCTCATATATGGACTATTTTCTAGATGTTAAACATTTCTCATTTTCCGCAGCCTCAACTATCGGGGACGTTGGTACATTTGGAATTTTCGGTACTGTTACCGATTTCGGTGAAATACCTGTTGCAACCGTGGATCGACTTGGTTTTATAGGAGATGTATATAACCCCGGTTTAACAGGCGAAACTATTCAACCGAGTGCTTTTGTTTTTGGTGTTTCATATGCTCGTGATATGACAGATAAGTTTTCTTTTGGAATAACCGTCAAATATGGGAAAGAAGATCTGGTAGCAGCGTCTGAAGATATAATAATGTATGATGCCGGAATAAATTATAAAACCGGTTATAAATCCATCGAAATAGCAGCAAGCATCCGACACTTTGGCCCCGAAGTTAAATTTGTTAAAGAAAAATATCCCTTACCTCAGACTTTTAATATAGGGTTTTCGAGTTACCTTATTGGAAGTAATGACCCTTTGTTAACATCAATAGAAGGGCAATCGCTCCTGTTTGCTTTTGATATTGTTCAGCCGAGAGATTATGATCAACAATATAATTTGGGTTTGGAATATGGATTTAATGATATGTTTTTTCTAAGAGGCGGCTATAAACTGAATTATGATGAAGAAAGCTTTGCACTAGGTTTGGGTATTAAATATGATAGTTATCGTATTGATTATTCTTATAACGATTATGGCGAGTTTTTGGATTCTGTACAGCGTTTTACAATTGGTTTCGGCCTTTAATTATTCTGGAGTCATCAATGAATGTGTTCAAAATAAATAAAGTTTTTCTGTTTTGCTTATTTGCCTACTCAACAATACTTATGGCACAGCACCGCGGAGATGATCTTGGTTTCCAGGGTTTACAGCAAGAAAACTATTCCGGTGTAAAAGCAGTTGCATTAGGTGGAGCATACACCTCACAAAGCTCAGATTTAAATTCCCTTTTCTGGAATCCTGCCGGCCTTATGGGGCTACAGGAATTGGAACTTGATATTTCCTATAATACGTCTGATGCCCAATGGCGAGAAAATCAGCGCTATCGTCCCAACCGATATTTTGTAACATTACCATTTTATTTAGAAGGTTGGTATGTACCGGATGCTGCCAATAACGGAATTTGGGATCATGAACTTGCAGCAGACACAAATTATGTAGTAAATCCAACGGGCGGAGGAAATGATCCGTACAGTAAGGCAGAAGCCGATTGGATAAAAAAGCAGAATAATTCTGGTATTGGCCATATTGCTGTTGCCTACCCTATTACACTATTGGATCGTCAGTTTGTTTTTGCAGGATCATACTCACATAACAATTCTGTACAAAACTTTGATCGCAATGATACATATCTTACGCCAATGATAGGATACAGTGGGTACGATGGTTTTGTTGACCGGGTGGATGGAAGTGATACATTAAATGTTGATTGGTATAATTATTCAAGCAGTCGTTTTGGTGAGAGTACTACACTAAGTGCTGCTGTAGCTTATCAAGTTACTGAAGCGCTAAATATAGGTCTTTCTATAAATGTTATGAATGGCCAGACTGATGATATTCTTGTCCTAAACAAAATAGGGACATTTGGCCTTTTTGATAATAATGAGTTTTTCTTTTCATATGATACACTTGATACTCAGATCAAAGGAACATCCGATTTCAGTTCAACTGAGATAAACCTGGGCTTTATTTACAAGCTGGAAAACTTAGATGTGGGTGTCAATGTTCAACTACCATACACACTGGAACGTCAATGGAAATATTCTAAAACGGTTACTGACACAGGTGGAACTATACAAAGTACATTGTCAGGAACCGATGAGCTGGAATTTCCTGCCATTTTTAACTTTGGTGTTAATATAAGGCCTACAGAAAAACTTATGGTATTGTTTGATTATACATATGCACAGTATAAAAAAGCTAAATTCAATTATGCCTCTGCTGATTCTCTTAGACCAAACTGGGCAAACCAAAATATTCTCCGTTTTGGCTTACAATATAAACCAATTAACGACATAGCTCTGATGGCTGGCTATCGTAGTACACCTCAGGTTTTTATACCCGATGGAAGCGCAGAAAAAGATAAAGGTCCAATATCCACAAGTTATAGTTTTGGCATAAGCTATCAGGTTATTGAAGCAGTACGAATAGATGCAGCATATGAGTTGAAGGAGTTGCGCTATTATGATCAGTATTTTAGCAATACAAATTATAACACACAAACATTAAATCAATTGCATTTTGGAATAAATTATAAGTTTAATTAAGGAGTAGAAATATGAAGAAGATTCTTACTTTTTTTTCAATGGTATTTTTGATTGCAAATTTTTCATGGGCAAGTAACATTCCCGTATCTAGTGAATTTGATTTTAAACTTGCTTTAGATTTTGCAACAAATAATAATATTGATACACTTTTGCTTACAACAAGCGGGGGCATTTATACAACAACCGATACAGTATACCTGGCAATAAAAAGCCCGGTAGTTATTATTGCGGCTCCAGACCTGGAAGAACCACCAATTTTTACCCATAGTGCTGCAGACTCGAATGTTCTTGAGATTTTCAGGATTATGGATGATGTTACTTTTGAAGGTGTTGTTTTTGATGGAGGACATGCGCAAAGCCATGGAATGAAGTATGCTTTACGCGTTGGTGACGGCGAAGACTTTTATCCGGCAAAAGTTGGATTAAATATTACAATAAACAATTGCTATTTCAAAGATATTTACCGTGACAAAGATTTAGAGCAAGATGGACATGGATTGTATTTCTTGAAAGGTGTTGACGCTGGCAACATTAAAGTAACAAATTCCACATTTGAAAATATTGGTTATGAAGCTATAAGGATAAGTGAAACCGAAAAATATGCAATTGACCGGTGTCTGGATACTTTGATAGTCAAGAATTGTACTTTTATAAATATTGATAATGAATGTGTACGTTTCTATTCTGATCAGGATCCGGAAACAGAAGATGCTTTTATCATGATTGAAAATTTAACAGTTTATAATTCTGCTGTCAGGATTATTTATTTGAAAAACGCATCGGGAATTCCCCCAACCAATACAGCCAGAACTTTTGTACGGGATATAATTGTTGCCAATGCCCGTCTGGATGGTGGAAAAGGGCGCTCAGATTATGTTATAGAAGCACAAGGTGCAGGATCATATGTTAGCCATATTGATACTTTTTTGATGGTTTATGATCCATTTACAAAATCAGATGAATCAATTAAAGCATCAAAAGGTGGTACAGTAGATACAACTACTATTTATAATTTTGATCCTGAGTTTGTAGATCCGGGCAATAATGATTTTACATTAACAAACGGTTCTCCTGCTTATGGAATGGCTTCAGATGGACAAGCTCTTGGTGATTTACGCTGGTCATTAATCCCGGTTGGAATTAATGATAATCCAGACCAACAAATTCACAGCTTTGCCTTAAAACAAAACTACCCAAACCCATTTAATCCATCGACTACAATTGAATATTCAGTTCCCGGAATTTCTCCTGTAAAAATTACTATTCATGATATTTCCGGAAAAGTGGTTGAAGAAGTTTATAATGGCATGGTTACAGCAGGGACGCATCAGGTAACCTGGAATGCACCGTCTACAATTTCAAGTGGTGTATATTTCTATAGAATTGCTGCTGGTAAAAATGTAGAAACACGTAAGATGATGTTTATAAAATAAATAAAGAACTATATTGTTATGTCAGAAGGCTGGTTTTCCAGCCTTCTTTTTTTTTGGTAATTACATTATGAAAATGTTCATCCTGGTTTTTATTAGCGCGATCTTTTCTTTTGGAAACGAAATCTTTGTAAGCTCCGCATTGGAAATCAAAACTGCCCTAACCTCAATTGTACCTGGCGATACTCTGACTATGGTGGAAGGTACCTGGACAGATCAGCAAATAAAATTTAATGCATCCGGAACGTCTGAACAGCCAATTTTATTACGTGCAAAGTATCCGGGAAAAACAAAACTTAGCGGTCTGTCGAATTTACGTATTAGCGGTGAATACTTAATTGTCGATGGGTTATCGTTCATAAATGGTAGAAGTCCGTTTGGGGCAGTAATTGAATTTCGTGGGGATTTGGGAGATGCTCAAAATTGCCGTTTAACCAATACAGCCATTGAAAATTATAATCCAACAAATCCGGCTATTGAATACAAATGGATTTCTCTTTATGGCAAAAATAATCGTGTTGACCATTGTTATCTTCGGGGGAAAAATAATTCGGGTGCTACCATTGTGGTATGGTTAAACAATCAAGCAAATTATCATACAATCGATTCTAATTATTTCGGATATCGCCCTGATTTGGGTGAAAATGGCGGGGAAACAATTCGTATTGGAACCAGCGACTGGTCCTTGTTTGATTCTTATACTACGGTGGAAAACAATTATTTTGAACGTTGTAATGGTGAAATAGAAATCATTTCAAATAAAAGTGGTCATAATACTTTTCGATATAATACTTTTTACGAATGCGCAGGAACTTTGACATTAAGACATGGAAATTATGCAACAGTTACAGGTAACTTTTTTATAGGTAATAATAAAAGCAATACTGGTGGGGTCAGAATTATTGGTGAAAATCATATCGTTTATAATAATTATTTTCAAGATCTTACAGGAAGTGGATTACGCGCGGCTCTTTCAATAATGAATGGTGTCCCGAATTCTCCTCTTAATCGCTATTTCCAGGTAAAAAATGCCCATGTGCTGTACAATAGTTTTGTTAATTGCCGTGAAAATATAATTTTAGGAGCAGGGGCAGATAGCGAGAGAACATTGCCGCCTTTGGATTGTTCAATTGACAATAATGTTATTCTATCAAACACGAGTAACTTTATGGTTGATGAAGAAGACACTCCTATAAACCTTACCTGGTCCGGGAATATTTTTTTTGGATCGAGTTTAGGTATAGATCAGCCGGAAGGTATTTTGATAACTGATCCAAAGCTTTTGGAATCTGGTGATGGTTTGTGGCGCCCTGAAAGTGACAGCCCATTGCTTGGAGCAGCGGAAGGTGATTTTGAATTTGTAACCATTGATATGGATGGACAAAACCGATTGACTCCTTTTGATGTTGGTGCCGATCAAAACTCTGATGATCCGGTGATATATCGGCCACTAACAGCAGATGATGCAGGCCCAAATTGGTATCCTCTACCGGCAAAGGTTTTTTTGGTTCCGGCAGAACATGACTCTTTGATGAGTGCAGTTTATAAATCTGTAACCGGCGACACCATTGAATTGACTGATGATGGAGGGATCTATACAAACAGTTCAGAAATAATTATTAATAAAAACGTTTTTATTAGAGCCTCTGACGGCTTATCTGGAAAGCCAATTATTAGAAATGCAGGGTCAAGCGGATCAGGCGCTCTTTTTGTAATTGTTGATGGCGGGAACCTGACTTTAAATAACCTCAAGCTTGATGGAATGGCCGGCACCGAAACGCCCGCAAAATATCTTATTCGTACAGATTCTATCCCAATGACTAAGAATTATAATTTGCGTGTTAAAAATTGTGATTTTTACGATGTAGTATCCGGTAGTGAAGGTAATTTCTTTAGGGCTTTTGCAGGCACATTTGCCGATACAATTAGCTTTGAAAACTGCTTATTTTATAATAGTGGTGAAGAAGGTATTCGCTTAAATGATGAGGCCTTAAACAGCAGCTTATATAATGTTGGTTACTTGGGTATGACTAATTGTACAATGTGGCATACTAACAAAGAAGCCATAAATATCTATGCGGGAGATGAAATTATTTTTACGCCCGGACCCCATATTAGAATAGATCACTGTACATTTGATGATTGTGGTTATAATTCTGCAGCAGTATTAGTCCCGAAAGATGTTACGGATATTAAAATTCATAATTCAATTTTTACAAATAGCTCTGGAAATTCTCCATCAATTACATTATCCGGGTTTCTTGCTGAAATTGCATATTGTGATACTTTTAATATTTCGGGTGTTGTAGTTGAAAATAGTGCGGTTATTGGAGCAGGCATGTTAGGGGTTGATCCGCAATATACAGACGCCCCAAATGGAGATTTTACATTGCTTGCAACTTCACCACTTGGAGGTAAAGCGAATGATGGTGAGGCAATGGGAGATTTACGATGGGCAGATAATGTAACGACTATTGATAACTCTCCCCGAAAAAAAATCCCGCAAAAAATTGCTCTTCATAGAAATTACCCGAATCCGTTTAATCCATCCACAACAATTGAGTTTTACTTGCCCAAGATTTTACCCGTAAGAATTACAATTCATGATATTACCGGAAAAATTGTCGATGAAGTTTATAATGGAATCGCAATTGCAGGAACGCATAATGTAAAATGGAATGCCGGCAGTTCAAAAGCGAGTGGGATTTATTTATACAGGTTAAAAGCAGGCAACTATTTTGAAACAAAGAAAATGATGCTAATAAAATAGTATCAAATGATACCATAGCTTGTCTTTTTAGAACATTTAATTGCCTAAAGGGATGAGCTCAATATACTGTTGAACGACGCGTTTAGACAAGCGTGTAATTAAAGAAATAGAATTAATATCA
>JABFGF010000019.1 GCA_013112635.1 Calditrichota bacterium
GTTTTTCAGTCAAACCGGATATTTGTCAGATATTAAAATTTGAGTTTGTAAAAGTAGTTGTTTTTTAATATGTTACTTGAGTTGCATTTTACCTAAATAATCCGCAACCGAATAATACTATGTTATAAGGCCAAATAAAATATGATGATCCTTAAAAATGAATTAAAGAAATTTGGCATATCTTCCATTTTTACATTTATATTAATTTTTTACTACAATACTAATCAATTCAGAGATCGTCTTTTAGATGGACTAAATACTTCTACATTAGGAATGTTTGAAGAAACCTATTTCATACTCGCAGTAGTATTGTTTTACGGAATTGGCTATTTATATTTTAATATTTTTTATTTCAGTGTTCATTTTATCTTTAAATATTTTAAAGTCAATAAAAGTGTTTTAAAATTTACTGTTTCATTGGTTTCTGTTTTTGTATTTATCTATATGTTAAATAATTTTTTAATTTTTAATCAGCTAAAAGACTATGAATTTTTAACTGGTTCTTATATTCCAATGAATCATGAGAATGCTGTTATTGATTCTTTGAATTACAAGGATTATATCTGGGAAAGAAAGGAAGCTAATAAATCGGCAACAAAAGAAGTTTTAACTTTTAAAACAGATTCCTCTTTGAAAATTAGTGGAAGTGAAATAGTTCTTGATAAGTTTTATCTAATTCGCAAATTATTGGGAATGGAAAAGAAGTATGAAAGAAATTGGAAATATATTTATGGAAATAATTCTATAATTTTTGATTCTTTAAATACTGCTGCAACAATCCAAATTAAAAACAATCGTCTTTATGTAAACCGTTATTTTTATAATTAAATCAGGGGCCTCATAACAAAATGTTCAAACTGAATTTGCTCGTCAGAGCATGAATCAGACTTTGAATATTTACAATCGCAAATCAGCTTAACATTCGGTCGTTATATTGCTTAAAATTTATATGCAATTCATTTAAAAATTATCAAAACATTTGAAAGGAATGAAAAATGTCAGACGCAGAAAAAAAGAAACTAAACAAAAGTGAACTTGCAACAGGGCTAGTCAAAATTACTCAAAAAGAAAATGATTCTTCTGAACATATTGAAAAACAGTTAAAAATCACTCAGACACAAACAGATTCTTCAGAAAATACTGATATCGATACCGAAGAAAAATAATGTTTGATAAAAAAGAGATTAATGCTCCTCTGGATAAGAATGGTAATTATAATATTGCTAATATCAAAGTAGGACAGATATTGTCGCAAAAAAAAATTATTTCTATTCCTATCCATGATAAGGAGCCTGGAAAACAAAGAATAATTTTTATCACAGATGATTTTCAATTAGCTAATATTAATTACGAAAAGCAAATTCCTGAAGTAGCGAATCATGAATCATTGATTAATAAATGTGAAGAAAATATTGCGCTTTTAAGGTGGAAAAACCAAAAACTGCAGCTATTAATAGAATTAGCAAATTATAAACAATCCTTATTTTTTGCTGAAGACAAAAGTAGCTATGATGATATATACAAAATCTTATTGGAATTCTCGGGAAAACTGACCACAGAAATTAAAGTGCAGTACCAATATTTAAATGTGTTGACTACCGTGTTTTCCTCAATTTTCTTAATATTTTTATTACACTATATAAATCTTAATCAATTATTGATGTCACTATCAGTAAACTTTATAAATGGATTAATATTTGGCTTAATTGGAATGGTTGCTTCAACAATCTATTCGAGAATTTCAATTGGGAAATTTACTACACATAAAATTATTTCATATAGGTTTGGCTATGCGATTATAGATTCTATTTTACGAATAATTTTAACGATATCTGTTGTAACTATTTTTTATGTGGGGTTCAAAAGCAAATTGTTTCTAAATATTGGAGAAAATCCACAATATATACTTTTGTTTTTTTCTTCAATTTGTGGGTTTTCTGAACATTTTGTTCCTGATTTATTGACATCATATTCAAAAAAAGATTTTAATAATTTAGAAGAAAATGAGTAACCATATTTATTCGGCGCAATATAACACGGGCATTAAGTAGGAATTTTACACAGCGAGCATGATCCAGGGGTTGAATATTTTGAGGGTGTAAAATCCTCTTATGCCTGGCTCGTTAGCCACTTACATTTTTTAAGTATAATGAAGGAATTGACATGTATAAAATAATAAGTCTAATAATTTTGTTTTTATCAGTAGAACTTGTTTATTCTGGTGAGAATAACCTTTCATTCAATAATTTTCCTGACACAATTTTTATTAACAATGAAACATCCATTATTTGTGAATATCAGAAGATTGAAAACGAAACTATAATTGACTGGAGCTGGCGTATTGAATTTTTTGCTTGCGATAGTTCATCTACTCTAATAAATGAAGATGGCCTCTCAGGCGAACAGCAGAGCCAGTGGCTTTTTAATATTACGAACTTGGCAACCGTTTCTAATAGATGCCGCGAGTATTTTTTTTACAATGACCAATATTATAATGCACTAAAAGGTTATGTATTAGTTTTTGCAAATGACTCCAATAATGAATCTCATAGTTTGATAAAAGAAGTTCTAATTGTTGGTGAAGAATCTGATTACGACCCTTGCCTCTGTTTGGAAGATTTCATTTCTTTTGATTTTGCGAATGAACCTATTGAACAGGATGAATCAGTCAGTTTTACAAGTCTTTTTATTGATGATGATGGATCTGGAAGTAGTACGGAATATTGGAACTGGCAGCTTTTTAGTTTTTACGAAAACGGAAAATACATTTTAAATTCTGTTGATAGCCTTTTTGGCTTAAATAAAAGCATATGGGAATTTGATGTAGATTCTTTAGATAATGATTTTAATTTCACCAGGGATTCTTCTGGCAACGTTATTTCTTTTCTTGTTACAAACACAATAAATAGTGATTCTGGTAATTATGGTATAAAAAGAAAAATAGTAATAATGCAAAATGTTACTTCTTTAGAACCATTTAAACACACGAGTCTATCAAATTTTAGTTTATTTCAGAATTATCCAAACCCATTTAATCCCAATACAAATATCCAGTTTAGTTTACAAAGACCAGAAAATGTATATCTTTCAATTTACAATTCTCTCGGGAAAAAAGTTAAAACCCTTTTGGATGGTGACGTTTTAAATGGAAACAAGGAAATCCAATGGGATGGAAAAGATGACCATAGTAAAAATGTCGCAAGTGGCCAATATTCATATGTTTTAAAAATTGGAAGCCAAGTTGAAACAAAAAAAATGTTGTTAATTCGGTAAACCAGGGGCGTGGCTAACAAAGTGCTGTAACTGAATTTGCCACTCGAAGCATGATTTCGGTTTGGAGGATTTCAAATCGCAAATCGCCTTAACCTCGGTCGTTAGGGCTTTAAGCATGATAAATTAAATCAGTTAATTATATACTTTAGGGGAAATTTTCTTTGATAGTAAAATATAAAGATTTATATACGTTTAAGGATACTTTATGAAAGTTTTAAAGCTTTGTCTTTTATTTGTTCACTTAAGTACAATTTCTAGCATGGCTAATATTATTAATGTCTCAACTGATTCATTAACTATACAGTCTGCTATTGATCTTGCTAAGACTGGTGATACTGTTTTAGTTCATCCTGGTAACTATCAAGAAAATGTTAACTTTAATGGAAAACAGATTGTAGTAGGTTCTCTATTTATCACAACTCGATTAAATAGGTATATTTACGAGACCAAAATTTCTGGAAATAATAGTGGTACTGTTATAACATTTGATAATGGGGAAGATTCAACAAGTGTTTTATCAGGTTTTACTATATCAAACGGTCGTAATGATTATGGTGCTGGAATTTATATCTTAAATAGTTCACCCAATTTAGATAATTTGATTATATCACAAAATAATGCAACCCGTTATGGCGGGGGAATTTATTGTTTTGGTAGTTCGCCTGTGTTAGAAAATTTAAAAGTTTTTGAAAATTCTACAATATTTAAAGGCGGTGGAATCTACTTAAATGAATCCTACCCGATTTTTAAAAATGTTACAATAATTAACAATATATCAAATGATCAAGGAGGAGGAATCTTCCATAAAAAATCACAACCTGTATTTAAACCGGAATATAAATCTACAATTTATTTAAATCATGCAAAATATGGAAGCGATCTCTATTTGGAAAGTTCTGATAGTTGTATCGTTAATATAGATACCTTTACTGTGTCTTCACCCACAGAATATCAAGTTTTTCCAGTTGATAAATATATTCTTAATATTGAACATCCCAAAATTGAGCAAGTAAATTCTGATCTTTATGTCTCTCCAATGGGAAATGATAATAATAGTGGCTTGTTAAAAAATGAACCTCTTAAAACTCTATACATTGCTCTCATAAAAATAAATACAGATTCTTTGAATCAGCGACAAATTTTTCTTGATGAAGGAACATATAGTCCAAAAACAAATGGTGAAATATTTCCAGTAAAATTAAAAAGCGATCTGTTTCTTAAAGGAAAAGTAGATACTCTTACAATTATAGATGCGGATAGCTCATCAAGTGTAATGTTTTGTTATAATATCAAAAACGCTTTCATTGATAATATAACCTTACAAAATGGATCCGGTTATGCTGGTGGTCTTTATTGTACAAAATCAGAGATTTCATTGTCCAATATTTTAATACAAAATAATACTGGTGTATCTGGAGGTGGGATTTTTTGTTATGATGGTTCTAAACTAAAATTTGTATCTGGGACTATTAAGGAAAATGTTTGTCCACCTGGTGTTGGTGGTGGAGTTTTCGTGTCACATTCTCACATAAATTTTACCAACGTAGATATTATTGATAATTCAAGTGGTCAAGGTTCAGGCATCTTTTATCTATATGATGACGATTCTAAACTAATTAATGTTAATATCCTGAGAAATAAAGCATCTAACACAGGTGGTGCTATTTATTGTGATAATTCTGATCCATATTTTTATGGCGTAAGTGTAATTAATAATTCAGCGAGATTTGTTGGTGGTGTGAAGTGTACAAATAATTCTAATCCTAAATTTGTTAATTCAACATTTTATCAAAACACAGCGGAAGACTTATATTATGGATTTATTGACCTCCATAGTAATTCAGATTTGTTTATGTTAAATTCGATTATCTGGAACAATACTCCTAGTTTGATAACATCATCAGAATATGCGGCACGAAATACTATGACAGTTGCATTCTCAGATATTGAAGGTGACCAATCTGCATTTTTTGTCAGAAATGGTGACACATTAAATTGGTTGGAAGGAAATATTTCTCAAAATCCGCTACTTATAGAAAACGATATTGGACAAGTCCAGTTAATGCAAAATTCTCCTTGCATAGATTCTGGTACCAATTTTTTCCTTTGGGAAGAAGATACCTTAATTAACCTCTTAAGTTCAGAATATAATAGTATTGCACCAGATATGGGTGCTATAGAATCAGATTTTGCAAGTAGATTGCTTGATGTAATCAGTTATTCATTTGATTATAAAGTTAATCAAAACTATCCAAATCCATTCAACCCTGAAACATTTATTAGTTATCAAATACCTATTAAGACTAAAGTTGAATTATCGATTTATAACATATTAGGTCAAAAAATAAAGACTTTAGTTAATCAAAAACAAAGTGCTGGAAAACATAAAATTAAATTTGATGCATCTGGTCTTTCTTCGGGAGTGTATTTTTACAAACTAACAACAATAGATTTTACTCAATCAAAGAAAATGTTAGTATTCAAGTAACTGGCCCTAACACGGCAATTAAGGTGAATTCGCCACGCGGAGCATGATTTCAGGCTGGAAGTTTTTGTAGTGGCAAATCACCTTATCGTAGATCGTTATATGTTCTACAATTTTTCAAGTTAAAATTAACATGACTAAAATATTTACATTACTCATTATTACATCTTCTCTATCATTTCCGCAAAATGCAGATTTTAGAATAGGCTTATTTACTGGATTGAATTTTTCAGATATTTCTGGTGATTTTCATTCGGATACATCAATTAAAACAGGACTACTTCTTGGAATACAAGCACGTGTTAATTTAAATAATTCAATTTTCTTTACACCTCACCTATCATATAGCATGAAAGGTTCAACCAATAATGGTTATATTTGGACTGATGATGCTGGTTATTCAAAAAGTTATAAAACAATTGAGAGTTACGATTATTTAACTTTAGACATTTTGTTTTCTAATGATATCTTAAAAATGGAAAACATAGTTGTTGATTTATCTGGTGGGGTTTCGACCTCTTATTTATTAAATGCCGAATGGGATTTAGATTTGCCTGCTGGCAGAGAGAAATTAGATTTAATCAATTCGTCAAACAGATATGATTTCGGGATAGTACTGGATAGTAAATTACATTTTACATTATTTAATAAAAACGTCTTTTCAGGTATTCGTTATGAATCTGGTTTGACTAAAATTCCAGAAATTTCAATAAATTTTAAAAATCGTGGTTTCTCAATTTATAGTGGTTTGCTACTATAGGTTATATTTATATTCACATATAACAATGTATTGTAGGCGAATTTGCTACTCGGAGTATAAACTTAGTTTGGAAGTTACTCAAACGCAAATCGCCTAAATACTCAACGTTATAAAAATCTATTATATGGATAAAATATGAGATTAATAATTAGTTTTGTATTGTTTGTAATTATACTTCAAAGCTGTTCGGAACCCACATCAAGTTCAAACAATAAATCAGTTCAGCAAATTGTTTTCTCTTCATATTCAGGTAGTTATTTTAACTATTTGAGAGATTCAACAAATATTTTTTTAATGAACATCGATGGTACTGGATTCACTAATATTACAAATAAATTAGCCAGATACGACGACATAAGTAGTTCTCCAACAGAAAAGAAAATAGCTTTTGTATCAAATTTGGCAAATACAACTGGTTTTGATGCAAGGAATGAATTATATGTTTTGGATCTAAATACTAATGAATTAATTAATCTGTCAAATACTACATCGGCTTATGAATTCAAACCTACTTTTATGCCTGACGGAAATTCAATTGTTTTTATCTCTACCAAATCAACTGGAAATTATCAACTTTACCGTGTCAATATTGATGGTTCTAATTTGCATCCTCTAAATGATCCGGATGAGATGATCTGGGATAATTTTAGCTTATCAAATGATAGTAGATATATCCTTTATCATAAACGATCATATGATTTTGGTAATAAATTTACAACTCACATTATTAGAAGAAATATAGACGGAACAAATCCTATAAACCTAACACCTGACTTTGAGTACATATGTTCTGGTGCTACATTTAATTTTGATAACTCTAAAATCTATTTTTCACATGCACCTACAGGAATACAGGCGGCACTGTTTTGTATGAATATTGATGGGTCAGAAAAGGAGACAATAAAAGACTATTCAGATTGGGCAATATATAAAGATATGGTTTTCACTCCTAAAGGCGATAAGCTCATTTTTATTGGTGGTGAATTTTTTGATTTATTTGTTATGGATATTAATGGTCAAAACACAGTAAATATTACAGATAACCCTTGGAGAGTTCAATTTTATGATTTATCACATAATGGTAAAAATATAGTATATGCAATTGATGAAGGTAATATGTTGAATTTATATATTACAGATATTGAATTGTCAGAAGTGAATTTAATTCAAGGTACTTTGCAAAATAATAGACACCCAAGATTTTTAATTTATAATTAGTTTTCATGACTATTTTTATAACAAAATATTGTAGCCGAATTCGCTCGTCGAAGCATGATTTCGGTTTGGAGTTTATTCAGCGGCAAATCAGCTAAACACTGGTCGTTATACGCTTTAGTTCTAAATGGATTTTAAAATGATTCTGTACAAGATTTTTTACATAATACTTTTTTTAATATTTATCTCGTGTGAAAATCAAAGACATAAAAACGAAGGTTCTTGTGTTTCCTGTGTAGATTTTCTAAAAAAGGTAAGTAAAGAAAACATTGGGTTGTTTTTTAACACTTACATCGTCCCCAGAGGAACTAATTCCGATGGTTCTCCTACAATTTCAATTATTCAAATAACGACACCATCAGATACAACTTTTACATTTCCTATAGGTGAGCAATTAATAATTACTGATGATTTGTCTGAGGAACATCGCACTGATATTTTAAAGTACGCCAATTCTAAAGGCATAAATGATTGGCAATCTGCCCATAATTATGTGTTAAAGTTTACAACCGAACTGCAGAGGCTATATTATAAATTAAATCTTCTTGAAGTCCATAGTTTTCCTCATTTAGGAGAATTTGTTGAATTTAAAATATCAAAAGAAGACCTAATAATATTTTGTCCAGATACATCAAAAGTGTTTTCTAAAAAGTGGAAAAGTTTTTTTAAATATGCGGAAAAATATGGAAGTGACTTTTATTATAAGAAAGTTTCTAAAAATTAAAATCGCGTCTAACAAAAGCATTAAGTAGGAATTTAACCGCCGGAGCATGATTCAGGGTTTGACGTTTTTGCACGGTTAAATCCTCTTATGCTCAGCGTTATGTGTTTAAGGAAATCTATGGGTTATAAACTAACAAGTCTTGTACATTTACCATTTGATAACAATGTTAAAATGTATGTCTTTTCAATAGGTGATGGAATTTGGGACGGTGGGTTAGCTGAAATCGTTCATAGAAACTTCGATAATATAGCGCGGGAAATTGGTAGCAATGCAATTATAGTTGGAGCACTCAATGAGGCCTTTCATGGAGAGGTTGTAGATAGATACTTTGGCAAAATCTATAAAGATCTAAAAAATGAGTTACCAGCATTACTGATCACCGATACGCACCCCAATGATATTTCTGATGACTCAATGAAATTATTAATACCACTTCGTAGAGCTCATGAAGCATATCCAGTTATCGAGCAGTTTTTGTCAGATTTAGCATCGTTCGTTCGAGGTGAATCCGACGACTTATTAAAATCATTAGAAAAAGGTGTTGGTTTAGCTAAAGCAGCTAATGATATTGTTAAGTTCAATATACCAATTGTTCCTGGTGTTATTGGTGTAAATCTTAATAGTGCAATCACTCATTTACGTTTTTGGTGGAATGATAGAAACAATAAATAGACAATTATGGAGAAAAAATTATGGCTTTAATCAGCTCATATACAGAGGCATATGGAAAGGTTAAAGAATTATTTAGCAAAATTCGTGATGGCCAAGCTCCTGAACAATTTACACACCAAATATTATTGGATTTAGGATTTAAGTCAAATAAACATAGAGCCTATATACCCCTATTAAAGGCGCTTGGATTTTTAACACCTGATGGGAAACAACGCAAAGATACAAAGATTATCGGGATCACTCACTTTCTAAACGAATAATGGGTGAAGCATTAAAGGAAGCATATTCAGATATTTTCTTAATAAAAGAACATCCTACCTCCTCTGATTATAAAGCTGTTGAAGGAAAATTTAAAAGTTATCATAATGTAAGTGATAATGTTGCTTTAAATATGAGAAGGACTTTTTATTCTCTTTTAGAAATTGCTGACCTAAAGACGTCAACTAAAAACAAACCTAAAAAACAAGAATCTCAGGTTAAGCCAGACACCATTGAGAAAAAAAGTGAAAATTTAGAGCAACCTACTTTGTCGGTACCTGGATTACATTATAATATTCAAATACACCTGCCTGCAACTAAGGACGTTGAAGTTTATAATGCAATATTTAAATCTTTAAAGGAGCATTTGTTTTGAAATTTAAAGATTTACGTGATTTTTTATTTCGTGGATTATTATTTGAAGCTGAGGCTTCAACTTTCCAAAAAGCAGGTATTAAAATAGGTGCTGATCAAACAGAAACTGAAGAGCATTTATTAGCCGAAGCTTTATCGCCCTTTCCTGTAAACTTAAGAAACAATGCTTTAGAAATGGCACGATTATATTCTGTCCTTTTTGCTTTTGAAAACCATGTTAGGCAATTTGTTCGGGAAACATTATCTGAGAATGAGGGGCCAGAATGGATAGAAAAATTACCTCGAAATATTAAAACTCACGCTGAAGGTAGACAGAAAACTGCCTTAAAAGATTCGTGGCTTGAGGGTGAAAAAATAGACTTACTCGGTTTTTTAGAATTTGGTCATTTTGCACAAATCATTATTAATAAATGGGAACACTTTGAGTCTATTATTCCATCACAACATTGGTTGAAACAAAGAATGGATGAATTAGAAAAATCCAGAAATTTCATTGCACACAATAGGATGTTACTTCCAAGTGAGTTCCAGAGGATGTACATGTATATTGCTGATTGGAACAGAGTTGTTGGTTTGTAAAGGTTTTATTAAATGAAAACTATTTTTCTTGATGAGAGTGGTTATACCGGCGAGGATTTATTAAATACGCATCAACCTTTTTTTGTATTAGCTTCTTTGGATGTTAGTGAAGTCGAATGTAATGCATATAAAAAACATTACTTTTCCAAAGTAAAGTCTAAGGAATTAAAGTATTCATCGTTAAAAAAATACAAAAATCAGCAAGACATGATTATTGATTTTCTTTCAAGTTTTCTCAAGAAGAAGGATAACTATCAAATATGTATTGCTCATAAAAAATATGTTTTGATTCAAAAATTAGTGGATTTTCTAATAGAACCTTTTGTCCACGAGATGGGAGAAGATCTATATTTAAACGGACAAAACATAGCATTATCCAACTTACTCTATAGTTCATTACCTGCTTTTGGTGGAAAAATTTATTTTGATGAGTTGCTAATAAAATTTCAAATATTTATCAGAGAACAAACTATACTAAATTATGAGAAGTTGTTTTCATTAATAAACCAAGTTTCTGATAATAATGATTTAAATGAAATTTTAGATTTAATTCGTCCTTCCTATGAGATTATTGGACATCGATTATTAGAGTTAATTCCTCCAAACTCTTTAGATTTATCATTTACATTTGGATTAACAACGATGGCCAAGTGGCGAAATGGAAGCGCTGATGATATTGTTTTAATCCATGATCAAACTTCTAATATGTCAAAGCAAATAGTTGAATGGAAAGCTCTTATGAGTGGTAATTTAGAAGAACAAACTTTAGGGTGGGATAAAAGAACATTGAATTTACCTATAAATATTAGTGAAACTAAATTCTGTAATTCTGAAAGTTGGACTGGATTACAAATTGCAGATATCTTAGCTGGTGCATCTGCTCATTCTGCAAAATGGCAGATTTCAAAAAATAAGTCCAAAGATGATTTCGGTGAAAAGGTGTTTGAAATATTTAAAGATGTGAATTTATCTTTGAGTTTATTACCATCGAATAAAGTTACTCCTGAAGAATTAGGGACTTTGGGGCCAAAACATAAAGATTCTAATGAAATAATAGGTAAAATTATCTTTTCAGCTAAAAATAAACACACATAACAAAGGCATCAACACGGAAACTTCACGCGGACGGTGATTTGGCAATCGAAAGTTTTTGCAGCGCTCGTTCCGGTTATGCCCAGTCCGTTAGCAAGTCACCAGAGAGACCACAAAATGAAAAAATATGAGTTGAGAGTTGTAAGTGGATTGAAAGGTGTTTTCTCAATAGTTGCTTTTACATTTCTAATTCTGTTTATACTCATTTTAGTTAAAGATGTGAATAATCTTTTCTCTAAAATTTTAATTTCTCTTTTTATTATTGGATTATTTACATATTTGGTCTTTAGGTTTTGTTCGGGTAAAATTTTGGTTGAGCAAAGCACAAATTCTTTTAAATTTAAGTGGATCGACAGACCATTTTTAGATTTCAGGAAACTTAACCCAATAATTATTAGTGAAATCAAAAGTATTGTGGTTGATGATAATGGACATATTAGAAAAATAAATACCGATATTTTCACGCTAAAAGTAAATAGTTTTAAACAAAAAAATGATGAAGCAGAGTTTTTAGAATGTCTTAATTTGGTTGCCAAAGAAAACAATTTGCAAATTATTGATAGCTGGGATATATGGAATGAAAAAGGATATTTAAAAAACGCCTATAGAATCAATCAAGCAATAATTGTAATTCTTTTTTTATATGCCATAATTGAAAACTACTTTAAATCAATTCATCTGCTGATACTTATATTTATGGTTGTGCAATTAATTTCATATCATTTTTTAATTAAATCAAAAATGGGCAAAAGTCAATAACTTGCTAACAAAGTGCTGTAACTGAATTTGCCACGCGGAGCATGATTTCGGTTTGTGAGTTTGTTCAGCGGCAAATCAGCTAAACACTGGTCGTTATACGCTTAGTTCTAAATGGATTTTAAAATGATTCTGTACAAGATTTTTTACATAATACTTTTTTTAATATTTATCTCGTGTGAAAATCAAAGACATAAAAACGAAGGTTCTTGTGTTTCCTGTGTAGATTTTCTAAAAAAGGTAAGTAAAGAAAACATTGGGTTGTTTTTTAACACTTACATCGTCCCCAGAGGAACTAATTCCGATGGTTCTCCTACAATTTCAATTATTCAAATAACGACACCATCAGATACAACTTTTACATTTCCTATAGGTGAGCAATTAATAATTACTGATGATTTGTCTGAGGAACATCGCACTGATATTTTAAAGTACGCCAATTCTAAAGGCATAAATGATTGGCAATCTGCCCATAATTATGTGTTAAAGTTTACAACCGAACTGCAGAGGCTATATTATAAATTAAATCTTCTTGAAGTCCATAGTTTTCCTCATTTAGGAGAATTTGTTGAATTTAAAATATCAAAAGAAGACCTAATAATATTTTGTCCAGATACATCAAAAGTGTTTTCTAAAAAGTGGAAAAGTTTTTTTAAATATGCGGAAAAATATGGAAGTGACTTTTATTATAAGAAAGTTTCTAAAAATTAAAATCGCGTCTAACAAAAGCATTAAGTAGGAATTTAACCGCCGGAGCATGATTCAGGGTTTGACGTTTTTGCACGGTTAAATCCTCTTATGCTCAGTCTACTTGCCCAGTTGCAAGGAAAATCCTAATTGAAAAAGGATTTTGATTAACTAAATCCGCCTTTTTCATGCGCTTTTTTGCATAATCCGCTGTTTCAGGGCGTACGTCGCCTGTTTACCTGAACATTTCCAACCAGAAAACCATCCCCTTTAATATCCGTCCTTTTGCCCGGACTTACTTACGTTACACCCCGATATCCAGGGATTAACCTATTCTCTATTCGGCCACAAAAGGACCAGGGTTAGCCTGCATATCTGTTAGCCGAAGCGTCCCGCAAAATGCGGGACCTTCCTAAAAGCATAAGCGGCAGGCTTCCCCGGTCGTTGTTAAATTGTTCCAGGTATTTTTAAGGCAAACCCTAATCTAAAACGTTTCTATGCCAAAGAACTAAGCGACTTGTTTTCCAAAACGTACTTTATCCGATGCTTTTAAAGCGGCGTATTTTTTCTCAAGATAAAAAAAATCCGGTACCTTTTCCCTCTTTCTGATTTCATAGACCCTGTTGTCTTTAACAAGGGCAAAGATCAGTTTTAACAGCTTGCTGGAAGCGGCCACCACATTTTTACGGTAGTTTCTTTTGAGCAGCTGTCGCCTGATGAACTTAACACGCACTTCGGGAATATTTTTAACCGTTTCCTCGGTCATCTTGTATAGAATGCAGGAGAGGCGCCTGTTGCCGATATGGTTGATATGACGGGCCCCGACATATTGCCCGGATTGTGACTGCCTTAAGCTAAAACCGGCATATTTCTCCAACTGCTTGTAATGGGCAAATCCGGAAAGGTCGCGTGTTTCGGCGATAAACAAGACGGCCAGTTTATCGGATATACCTTTGAGCGATGTGAGGATGGCAAAGTACGGCGTGGTCTTTGCCAGTTCTATTAAGCGCTTCATGGTTTTATGCATCTGTTTTTCAACTACTTGCTGTAGTGCAAGCCAGCTATCCAGCGCTATGCGCTCGGCCATCTCTTCTGTTTTATCCAATTTTATCCCGATGCTTTCTTTGGCATGGCGCTGCAGTTTTTTCAAATAAATAGATCCACACTGGCTGCGCGAAATGCGGTTTAGCTCCTTTGTTTCGTATTCTGTATCAAGTTCTAAAAAGTGCTTGGCACAAAAATATTTACTAAGCAGATAGGCTGCTGATTTTGTATCTAAACGCAGCACCTTTAAGAACTCCGGGAAAGTCCTGTCCAGCAAAGAGTGGATGCGGTTACGCTGTTGTACGAGGTTATGGCGCAGTTTATCGTAGGCAATGCTTAAGGCATGCATGGCCTTAATCTCATCACTGTACTCTTTATAGAAATCAAAAAAACCGCGTTGGGCATTGCTGG
>JABFGF010000020.1 GCA_013112635.1 Calditrichota bacterium
TGATATTAATTCTATTTCTTTAATTACACGCTTGTCTAAACGCGTCGTTCAACAGTATATTGAGCTCATCCCTTTAGGCAATTAAATGTTCTAAAAAGACAAGCTATGGTATCATTTGATACTATTTCAATAAAATTAATTTCTTTGTTTGACTAAAACCGCCACTTGTTTCAATTTTGTACAAGTATATTCCACTTGCAAAACCGGAAGCATTCCAGGTTACATTGTATGTTCCTGCAGCCTGATTCTCTGTTACCAATGTCGCCACCTTTTGGCCAAGGGTATTAAAGATGGATAATTCAACTTCACTCTGTTTGGGAATTTGGTAGTTAATCACCGTAATTGGATTAAACGGATTTGGATAGTTTTGTTTTAATTCAAAATTGGACGGTGCAGTATTCTTTTCATCATCCGCTTTGCTGGAAGATACCACAAGGTTTTCCCTTACAACCAATGTACTAAAATGTTCAACCAACCCATAAATCCTGTTATCAGAACTATCGACCATAACATGGCTTACTCCAAGGCTGTCAAAACTCAGGCTGTCTGTTGCATAAAATAGTCCTAAATCTTCAACACGGATTCCAAGCCTTTTTACAATTCCCCTTTTAAATGGCAATGCAATACTTACCGGTTTATCAAAATAGTATGGCGAGATTAATGAATCCCCCACAAAAACATCAAACTGAATTCCATTGACAACTTTCTCAATAAATTCAATACTGTCTCCATGCAGTTTTGCAAATTCGGGTAATCTTATTTCTATGGTGATATCCTCGTGCAGACTGCCTTTGGGGAAATATAACATAGTGCCATTAATTATATTGAACGGATCCGGTAAACCACCAAGCACATATTTTTTGCCTTCATCAATAGTCTTAGGATTTCTAACATTTCCATTTGGAAATATTCTGACAAATTTAATTTTATTTGTACCGCTGCTGTCAATGGTTGTATCAACACCCGTCAAACTTGCTTTTGCAACCATGGAATCGGCTTTTGCCATAACATTAGCTTTCCCCGGGAAGTAACTGAATATCAAACCATCCTGGGTGATTGGCCCAACCAAACGCCGCGTTACATCCCACGATGCTGAAATATTATAATAATTGCCAAAGCTGTCTACCAGTTGAGATTTGAATTGTACATAATTTTGAACCTGGATGGTTGTGTCCGCAGGAATGACAACCAGATCACCACTTGGTTCAATTGGGGCTTCTATTAAAATTGCGGTTGGCGCTGATGCAGATACATTATAATCAAAAATATTAGAGCCATCCAATGCTGCAGATTTAACCTTGCCCGATCCCATTTCCGTCCAGGCCATTTTACTTAGCTGGCGATTGATAGCAATTGAATTAGGAGAGGAAAGGTTTTGAACAAGAACAGTATCATTCGCACCATTAAGATCGGCCGATTTAATTTTACCGCCATTCATTTCAGTCCAGTACATTTTTCCTGAATCCATATCCAAAGCCAAACCGGAAGGACCATTCAAACCACCCAAAATATCTTCCTGCAAAGCGCCAACCTGAAGATCCGCACGCTGGATTTTACCGGCACCAAAATTTGTCCAGTACATTTTTCCCGCATCAACATCCAGGCTGATAGCACGGGGCGTGTTATTACTTGCCGGACCAAAATCAATAAGTACTTTTGGTGATTGACCATCCAAATCGGCGCGCCAAATTTTTGGCCCGTTAACAAGATTGGTCGAAATCCAATATATTTTTTTATTTAGCGGATCAACCGCCATCCCTCTTAATACAGATTGTGATTTCACAATTTCTGATGAAACGCTGAAATCTGAAGAAACTTTGTTTATTCCTGCATTGATGTAGGAAAGACCGCTCCAGTAAAAAGATGATTCATTTGTGTTAAAGACAATACTTTGAGGCAGTGATCCTGCCGGTAATGATTGCGATAAAAGTTGGCTTCTGTCTGCCGCTGTTTTTACTAAACGTGGTGCTTCAAAAGCCGATTCGACCCAAATTATATTTTGAGCGACTAATTGAAACGGCAACCCACAAAACCCTATTATCACGATCATTAAAAGAATCGTTTTTATTTTTCGCATGATAACCTCGTTCGGTTTTATGGACGTGATGGATAAATTCCTTCCAGGGCAATAATGTAGTTGATAGTAATAAATGGCTGCATATTTGGGTGCGCACCATTTCCACCTGTATTAGATACTTTGACAGCCGCACTATTTAGAGCCGTGTTTACAGTATCCCCATATTGCGGTGTAGAACCTGCATTACGGGCAAGCAAGCCACTTTCCGGCTTATCGGAAGTGGCCACTGTTGAATCTGCATTTAACTGAGCTGTATGGGTGTGGCTTGGTATTTGGGTGATGTTTAAAACAACATTCTCCTGGCCACCTTTTTGACCTAATCTTCTATCTGAAAGTCCGGGACCATTGCCTTCATGAATTGGTGCACGGCCTCTTAGATCGGGCAAACCAAAAGTAGTGCGGCCATCACCGCCATAGGTTGTACCCAATATTGAGAAAAGTGCTGAATATTGGGAAATTGGTAATAGCTGGCCATCGCAAAAGGCATAACCGCGCGGGGCAAAATTGCCGCCAAACATTTTAATTTCTCCAATGAATGGTTCCTGGGCCATTGCTGGCATAGTGAAACAAAAAATAAGAGAAAAAAGGATTAGTTTATTCTTCATGGTGGGGCCTCCTGATTTTAAGGGATATAATTTCAAACAAATAGTCGGTTGAAGTTCAATTTAGATTATCAAATAACGCAAAAGTTGCGTTAAGACACAAAGCAGTACAAAAAAACAGCAGCTAATCTGAAGAAGAGATATTTGAAAACGATTTGGGTTTACCCCATCCAAAATCCTTTACGCTGGGAAATGGAAAGCACTTTTTTGCAGTGTTCGCAAAAATAAATATACCTGATGCCAAAACGGCTTTTAATTTGCTTGGATAATAATCGGGTTACAGCTTTTTCGCAGTGTGGACAAATAGGTTGCTCATTGGAATCTTCAACAATATCTATCATTTTCACTCCTTAATTTGCTCATTTTACTTTTGAGGTCTTTAATGTCCAGGCATATTCGCGTGCAATAATTTCTTGTAAAACTTGAAGATCAACATCATCAAGCTTATTGATATAAATGCAGGCAACCGATTTTTTGTGTTTGCCCAAACGAGTGAAAAGTTCTTCAGCGCCTTCGAACTTATTGCCAACATAAAAAGTCATGTTTGCTTTACGTGGTGAAAAACCGGCAGCCGGTACTTTACCCTTGCGACCACTATCGTATTCATAGTGGGTTGTTCCAAAACCAATAATTGACGAGCCCCACATAACCGGCTCAAGACCCGTAACTTCTTTATACATTTTCAAGGAAGTAAGTGCATCAGCCTTACGGCGCGCATTTTCAATCCCGGAAATAAATTCATCCACCGATGCTGATGTTGGTTTGGTTTTGTTCTCTGCCATGCTTGTAAACTATTCGCTTCACTTTAAGAAAAAGAATTATAACCTTTTAAAACTCAACTATAGAATCATATTCAAAACAAAAAATTACTTAAGAAACTTTTCCTGAATCATGTTATTATCATGACTTAACCCGTTTTAGATATTTATCCAAAAAGAGCCTGATTTTTTTATGTCCTTCAATTTTGTTTTCCGTTTTTAAAAATCCATGTCCTTCATCTTCAAATATAATGTATTCAACGGGGACATTATTGGATTCAACAGCCGCAACAATTTCGTCCGATTCTATTTGGAGAACCCTAACATCATTTGCACCCTGCAGGACTATGAGCGGTTTGGTTACATTTTTAGCATGAAATAATGGTGAGATTTTATATAAGCGTGTCGAATCATCTGAGAATGGATCACCCAATTCCGCATACAAAGCTTCCCTAAATGATTCCCAATGTGGTGGTATAGATTTCAAAGTTCTTAACCAATTAGTTACTCCAAAAATATTTACCCCAACATCAAATTCTTCCGGAGTAAAAGCCAGTGCCGCCATTACCATATAACCACCGTAGGAACCACCCATTATACCTACTTTCTCCATATCAATAAAACCCGTTTCAGCTAAAAAATCTTTACTGGAAACACAATCTTTCAAATCTGCCTCACCGTGTTTTAAATCATCCATTTTATAGAAAGTCTTTCCGTAGCCGGAGCTGCCCCGGTTATTAATTGCAAGGATTGCATATCCCTGGTTTACTAAATACTGGATTAATGCTGAATAATTCAATCGTGTTTGGCCACCGGGCCCGCCATGCACCCAGACTAAAGCGGGTACCTTGTTTGACTTGGAAGCATGATGAGGCTTATAAAAAATACACGGAACCTCTGTACCATCGTAGGATTTAAATCTAATCACTTCTGCATTTACAAGATCACTCGTATTTATATCTGGATTTAAAGTTTTTGTTAATCTTTTTAATTCTTTTGTCTCAATGTTATAGAAGTAAATATCATTGGTCGTAACAGAACTGCTTACCGTAAGCCGCATTAGCTTTTCACTTTTACCAATACTTACAGATGAAATACTACTACCTTTTATAACCGGTAATTCAACCTGATTATTAGAACTCAAATCTGTTAAACTGATTGCTGTCTTTGCATCCTCATTTACACCAATAACACGGTATTTTTCATTAAAAGAGGTTTTCGCATACCAGACATCCCAATTTGTCTCATAGATTTTCTCTTTGTTTCCGCTTTTAATATTATACTTTACCAGGTATGTAAACTCGCTGTTTTCATTTGATAATAAATACAGGTTCTCATTTGCTAAATCAAAAAATTGAGCTTCATAAACTGCATCTCCCTCGTGTTCTGAGATATGCTTCGTCTCTTTCGTTTGCATATCATAGAGATAAAGTTCGTTGTTACTTGTTGTAATGCTTTTTGTTAATGCAAGATATCGCTTATCACTGGAAATAGCTGAAACATCAAACCCCTTATCATTCTGATAAATTAAGGTATTTGCATTTGGGTCAGCAAAATCGATTATTTGTTTCTCATATAAATCAAAGAATTTTGGATTGCGTTTGTTGGAAATATAAAAGAAACTTTTTTCATCGTGGCTCCATTTAAAAAAGCCGGATTTACTGTTTTCAAACGGAGTTAAGTCTAAAGTTTTCCTGTCTTTGTCCACCCAATATAAATGATCATTTTCGTCACCGCCTTTATCTGCATAATAAAGAAATCCATTGCCATCCGGAACATACGATATTGCGAAATAAGACTCTTTTTCTGAAAAGGTTAATTGTTCAGGTGCTTTTCCATCGACGGGAATAGCAAAGACATTGTAAATTCCCGTTTCATTATTTGTAACTAAAAGCTTGGTTTCATCGGGAGAAAAATAGCCGCCCCATATATTTGTATTTTTATGGAATTGTTCAATGGTATATTTTTTAACAGTAGTTTGTGAGCAGGAAAAAATAGTGAGTGAAATAACAAAAATTATAAGAGTCTTCATGGAGTTCTCCTTATTTTGTTTGTTAAAGAATTATGTTTTTTGAAGGAAAAGAATAAATATCTTCTTAATCACCATAAGCCGAATGGTATTATCCGGTTGCACCGAACTTGTAAAACGAAACGCCAATAACATATATAAAAACAACTGCTTTTACAAACTGTAATTTAAAAGGGCAAATAAAAAGCCCATATTTAAAAAAGTGACATGGGCTTCTAAACAATCTATTTATAATACCTTCCGGTTCCAATTCACCATCTGTGTAAGGGTTCACTTTAACAACCTTGATATTCATTTTTTATTAATAGCTAATATAATTTTTTATTTCTTTTTCAAGACCCTTGCTTGGACGAGCAGAATTTGGGTTAATAATCGTACCGTCTTTATCAATTAAAACATAAGTAGGGTAACCTGAAATAGAATAATTTTTTCTGAGTAATTGAATCCAATTGGTGTTAGCAAATAAATTCACACCATCAAGTTGATATTTTTTTAGACCGGAAAGCCAACTTTCTTTATTGTCAATCATATGGATATTTATTATTTCAAACTCATTGTTAGAAAATTTGTTAATCAATTCTTTTTCAAATGGAACTTCAATAACACATCCTGAGCATCCATGAAACCAAAAGTTTAGTAACACAATTTTATTATGAAAATCTTTTAGTTCATGAAATTGATTATTTTCATCTGGTAAGTAAAAGTTAAAAGCTTGTTCGCCTACCTTTGGAGCAAATTTATTTTCTCTGAAATTTGTCAAAATCTCTAATATATTTGGATTTTTAAAATATTTTTTGTTTTTTTCTATCTCAGAATCAAATAGATCAAAAAACCCATCATTGATAATTTTTCCAAACTCATAACATAAAAAAATCTCGGCCAAATCTGTGTTTAGGAGTTCATAAGCAGAAGCAGGATAATATTTTAAAATTCCTTCATATTGTGATTTTTTATCTTTCCACTTATAATTATCTGGAAGAATATTATAATAAAAATAACTGCTAATATACTGATAATAATTAAATGTTAACTTTGCATCCATATTTACAAAAGGAAGTTCTTTCCAAAAATCAAAATAGTTATCAGGAATTGTTTCTTTAAACTTTAATACATCTCGCCGATAATTTGCGGCAAGTGCTTTTCTGTCAGCGTTCCAATAAATAAATGACCATTTTTGATTCACATAAAACCAATTAGGCAATTTTTGATTTTTGTTGAAATTATCTAAAAAATAAATCTCTTCATTTGTCATTGAATCCATTTTTGCTTTTACTTCTAATAAGGGGATTTTTTCAGATGCAATCTGAAGTCTTAATTTTCCCTTTTTGAATTGTGTTTGTTTATTAAATAGAAATTTTGAAGGTAATGTGTTTTCTCCTTTAAACGAAATGGCATCTGCAAAAATGTCTTTTGAAAAATCTATTATAATTTCCAAGGTATCATCAGGAATAATATAAACTGAAAAACGCGGTAAGGTGTCTATAGTTACTAAAGCACGTTTAGGGAAATTAATATCTAAGTCAATAATTGTATTCCTTTTATTAGATATTTCTGTATCATAAACTCTTCTTTCCGGAGGGATAAAAGCCCAGAAATCTATTTTACATTTCGAAGGAGTATTTTTATTTAATTGTGTGATTTTTATATATGATTTTTGTCCGAATTTAATTTCTGGAGTTTCAGTAGAAATTGATTTTATTGGAAGAATTGATAATAATGCGATAATATAAAATATCATAATATTTCAAGATAGACAAACTGGTTAACATTGAGATTTCGGACAAAGGCTTGCTATACCTTCCTTTGCCAATTCACCTTTCCTGCCATTGTTCCAAGCTAATGCTATTGACATTTCCTAAAAGGAAGTCCATCATGTTTTTTTCAGTTATTGATTTTTTTTCTTTTTATAATTGGACTCATGTTTTAAGCAATTGATAACCTGTTATTCGGCAATCTGTATTCTCTGCATACTTTGCCTATTCTAATGTTATTTATCACTCATGAACTGTATAAGGAATGATGATGCGGCCTTGATTGTACGTGGAACAATTACTGTTCTATAAAACATTGAAACGGGTTAATCTTCAAATAGATAATTAGTTCAGAGTAGCGGGGACCTCAAATTGTGATAGTGTTCTAATTCCCGGAACCTCTGTTTTGTTTGTTCTAAACAGATAAGTAATCTCTGCATTATCTGAGTTATTGCTATATGCCCAGGAAATTTGATAATCATTGCTCAATTTTTGAATTTTTGCTTTGTCTAACAATCTTAACCAGCCCCAATTTCCTGCAAAGTCAAAAATTGTTTCACGACCCTGATTTGTCTCAACAAGTAATGTGGCACCTTTATTTATCCCTTGTCCGGGCCAAACATAGTCATACGGTATTGGCATTCCCATTCTGTAACAATCAGTCTTACCATCTATTGTGAGGCAAAAATTTTTGATTAAATCTATACGGGTTCTTGGTATAAGAACAAATTGAAGTTGCATTTTATTATCAGTAAAAAACTGTTTAGAGATTTGATCTGCTCTCTGAAAGAAACGTATGGCACTTTGCGAAATCTTAAGGACTGATTTTGCATCTTGATTTATCCAGGTATTCCCCCGTTTTACCAAATATGGACTGAGCTCATCATTAAAAAAACGCCAAAACTTTCCACTTTCCGGTCGGAAAAATTGTTCGAAATCTTGCAATGATGCATCAGTTCCATTTTTATTAAATGGATAGTAATTTGCAAGTTTGCTATTAAATATATCAGCAACTTGTTCTTTCCAGCGTTTATTTAATAGAATGTTTAATTTATTCTTAATTTCAATAGTTGGAGTGAATTCTTGCTCTATTGAATAATCCTTATCAACGCTCACAAGAGCTTTTGTAGTAAAATCAGCAATAGATGGATCTTGCGGATTGTCTTGTAGGTTATTCGATTTATTAAGCGAATCAATATATGAAATGGATGCATTTAATTGATCTCTAAGCAGTGAGAGTTGTCCAATTCTTTTTTCCGCCTCTTCTACTTCTTTATTAAGCGTTTGTACTTTCAAAATAACAAATCCAAGCCACAGTGTACTTATAATGATCACACTAACTGAAATTATAATGGAGTAGAAACCACTACGCTTTGTTTTCCTGGTTATTTGGGCAGACAGTTCTTTTAATTCTTGCTCTCTATTCTGCATGGTTTTCCTTAATTATCTTTTAACCACTTCTTTGATAGTATCAATTACAATTTGTTCAACTGCCGCAATTTGTGTATCCGGTAAGCCTTGTGCACTATCCAAACGGATTTTTAATGATAGAAAAGCAGAGATTCTTTCCCGTGTTACGATGATAGTTTTGATCTGAAAGGAAGAAATTGCTGCTAAAATTACGCTTGGCCCAACTTTTAAAATATCAGGAATCTCGCTGACTATTTTGTAAAGAAGTATAGTGCCCACAATACCAATCAATAGCAAAATAATAAACCAGATAAGTGAAAAACGTACATTCCCCTTTTGTACTCTTATTTGATCTCCCAGGAAATCGGAATAAAAGCTATCTTTAGGGGCTGTTGTACTTGACATATTATGACCTTATATCTTTTCGGGATATTTGCATTGAATCGTCTAACTTTTATTACATGTTAAAAGATATATATAAAAAATCCTTACGTCAAATTGATATTTTAATTTGGCAGATAATACTACTAAGGACCACATATTTTTAATGTTTCAAAATAAACATATAGATTTTTTCCAAGACATAAAGTATTTACACGGACAAGGTGGCACTAACGTTATCGGCTGATATTTTGCATTTATTCAAAGCCGGTTGATTAAATATTCCAAAGATTGAGTTGTTTTTGTGATGGGTTTGAATCTCACAACTCCCAGCGACGAAATTTAGAAGATTTGCGATTGATAAATAGGCGAACCCTGATTCATGCTCCCAAGAGCAAATTCAGTTTGATACCTTGTTAGTTTTGATTTATTTGAGTAGCAACATTTTTTTGTGTTGTTTGAAATCATTTGTAATGATTTGGTAAAAGAAAACTCCAGAACTCACTTTTTCATTTAAATCGTTTTCACCTGCCCATGTAATTTGGTGATGCCCAGCTGTTTTGTAACCACTTACTAAATCCTTGATCTTGTTTCCAAGTACATCATAAATAACTATCTCGACATATCCACCATTTTTAAGTCCATACATGATGGTGGTTTCTGGATTAAAAGGGTTGGGGTAGTTTTGAGCTAAGTAATATTTACTCGGAATTACAGATTCTTCATTTAAACTTGTAACAACTATCTCAACGGCTTCTGATAAGCTACTTTCATTTCCAGAGTGATCGGTGGAAGCAATCGCATAAGAATAACTTTGCTCAACTTGTACCGTCAAGTCAGTAAAAACAGTATCTATAGTTTGGTGGATGCTTTCAAATTGAGAATTAACTTTTCGATAAATTGTATAGAATTTAAAATCAGTTTCTGAATTTGGGAGCCATTTTAGCTTAACTTTTGATTCGGCGATTATAGAAGCAAATAGTCCATTTGGAACTGAAGGCTTCAAGTTATCAACAGAATAACCTGAATCAATCTGACTAACATAATTCCCTTCTTCCATTCCGGCAATAACCCTAAAATATATCAATCCATCAGATTCAGAAGTTGAGTCTTTTGTAGTTGGTACTAATACGGAGTAAAGTGATTTCCCATAAGCTGCTGTAGTTGCATCTGCAGTCCAACCTGAGCCGCCATTAATTTCAATTGTATAAAATTCAGTTGAGCTTGTTTTTGGAAATATTAATGAATCTGTATCGAATGCACTCCGTGCAAATTGAACTTTTACCCAACCACCCTGATCATCAGGGATATCTTTAATGATTTTAAGGAATGGTGATTCTAAATAATATGAACCAGACATTTTAATATTTACTTTTTCTTCATCTTGATCATTTGATAATATTATTAGTTCTGTAAAATAGTACCCCGCATCATTAGGGAAAAAAATAATTGATGCTTTTATACTATCACCTGAAATAATAAATCCATCATCATCAAAGATAAGCATAAAGCCATCATTTGAAGATAAATAAAGTGAATCAATATTCAGGCGAGTTATCCCTAAGTTATAAATCCATACATCAACAGTATCACCATATTCCAAAGACAAACTATCTGAGTTTATCATCGATAATGAAAAAACTAATTCTGGATTTGAAACTGCTGATTCATTTGTATTTCCATAACCACCAATGTTAATTCTTCTACCATTATAATCTGGTTCTGCATCAAAACTAAATTTTGGATTCCCGGCATCAATCAATAATGAGCTATCCGATAAATGGAATAAGGAATCGCCAAAGTTTGGATTAAAATCAATATTATTTTTAAATCTGGTTGTAAGATAATTGCTGCCGGAACCATCGCCCGTAAATGAGGCAAGAGAACCTTGGATATTATTATAAAAGAAATATGGGTCTGCTTCATTGTTTTGAAGATGTATTAAACTGGGAGTTGAAGATGTGAAGCCATCGGCAATAATGGAGTTTTCAACCCTTGGGTTGGAGTGTGATAAACTGATTCCAGAACCATTTGAGGCCGAATTATCATAAATAGTATTATTATTGATACTACCATTTGATCTAATTAGTAGGACACCACCACCATTTTCTTCCGCATTATTTTCGTAAATAAGATTATTATTTAAACTAAATAAATCACAACTATAAAAATAAAGACCCCCTCCATTTTGAGCAGAATTATGGAATATCTTATTTCTATATATATTTGTATTTGACATGTAGCATCGAATTGCCCCGCCCTCTCCACCTGGAGCACTATTGGCTACAATGGTATTCTCAATTATTTCGGCATTCGATTCCCAGCATAAAATACCTCCACCCCCAAAATCACCGGTGTTATGTGAAATTAAATTGGTTTTTATAACAGGTTGACCACCTTTCAAAAATAATCCTCCTCCCCAGGCCGGACCTGCAAAATTATTTTTAATAGTATTTCCTTCTATATATGGTGAAGAATTAATAGAATATATGGCTCCTCCTTCTACATATGACTCATTTTCTATTATCACATTGTTGAGTATTTTGACATTTGAGTTATAACAATAAATCGCCCCGCCATATCCTGCTTCATTATTTTTGATAATACAATTACTTATTAATAGTTTAGAGTAATTATTTATATATATAGCACCTCCAGAATCAGCATTAGCGGCTTGGTTTTCCCTGGCAATACAGTATTCAATTATTGAGAACGTTATTTTTGAGCTATCCAGATTTGAAGGACCTTTGAATCGTATTCCATACCAGGCGATGTCTGGATCGTGTGCTGTAAATGTAATTCTATTATCAGGTTGCCCTAAGGCAAGCAATCTGCCCATTACATTTAGTTTATATCTTTTCATAAATATGACAATAGAAGGACTTTTAATCTCTAGAGTAACTTCAGAAAGTACGTTTACATTTCCAGTTACAAAAACAGTATCTTGAGTAATAATTGTATTTGATGTAATGTCCCCACTTAAATTGAATGAGCTTCCAAACAATGTCCCATATAAAAATAGAAAATACAATCCATATTTCATGTTTTTAATCCTAATTAGTATAATTATATTAGCGAGATTTCTTTCAAAATATTTTTACACACTATTTTTTAATCCAATTTTACCTGCAATCACAATTCAAAAAACTTAAATTTAACAAATATTGATACACACGTCCTGTCGAAAAAGGGATGAGACAATCTCTCTATTTTGAGCAGTAACACATAACGACTGATATTTAGGCGATTTGCGATTGTAAAACTTCCATGTTGAAATCATACTCCGACGAGCAAATTCAGTTTGATAAACTATTACCTTTAAATACCTATTTTGTGTAAATAAAGAGCCCCCTAATGTGGAAAAGCAACCCATTAAATTGTTTAACCTAACACAAGGAGACTCTATCATGAACATCACATATAAACTA
>JABFGF010000021.1 GCA_013112635.1 Calditrichota bacterium
CCAGCAATGCCCAACGCGGTTTTTTTGATTTCTATAAAGAGTACAGTGATGAGATTAAGGCCATGCATGCCTTAAGCATTGCCTACGATAAACTGCGCCATAACCTCGTACAACAGCGTAACCGCATTGTGGCTACGATGTACTTCTTGTAAGCCCGTTGACCACCAAACATTCGCGTCCGATGATCAGCCATGATTTTACCCGCACCGATCCCAAAGATGCCTTTTTGATTGCCAGCAATGCCCAGCGCGGTTATTTCGATTTCTACAAAGAATATAGCGATCAGGTAAAAGGGATGCATGCCTTAAGTATCGCCTATGATAAGCTGCGCAAGAACCTGGTACAGCAGCGCAACCGTATCCATGCCTTGCTTGATAGGTGCTTCCCTGAATTTTTGATAGAATTCCCTTTGGATACGAAAAGCTCTTCTTACCTTTTAAAGAAGTATTTTCTGCCGGCTCATTTCCTCTCTTTGGACCTGGAAAGCGAATCAGAAACGATCCGGAAACTATCTTGGGGCAAACGCGGCCGCAGCCATCTTGAAGCAATCCAAAAATATGCCCGGGCGAGTATCGGTACCCGTCTTGATGAAAACGAGGAAATGGCCGAACGCATGGCTTTGGATAGCTGGCTGGCCATGCAGGAGGTGATCGAAAAACAGATGGATGCGATCATGAAGCGTTTAATAGAGTTGGCCAGAGAGACGCCTTACTTAAAAATCATCACTTCTTTAAAAGGTATCTCTGAGCGGCAAGCGGCCTTGTTTATTGCCGAAACGCGCGACCTGGCCGGGTTTAGCCATTATAAACAGCTGGAAAAATACGCCGGTTACAGTTTGCGGCAATCACAATCGGGCAACTATGTGGGCCCGCGCCATATGAACCATATCGGCAACCGCCGTCTTTCCTGCATTTTATACAAGATGAGTGAAGAAACCATTAAATATATCCCCGAAGTGCGGGTTAAGTTTCTAAAGCGCCAGCTGACAAAAAGAAGTTACCGTAAAAATGTGGTGGCCGCCTCCGGCAATTTATTAAAGCTGATTATGGCGTTGGTCAAAGAAAAGCGGGTCTATGAATATCGTGGCAACCAAAGTGTGGACAGGTTGGTTTTTCTTGAGAAAAAGTATGCAAATCTGAAAGAATCGGATAAAGTACGTTTTGGTAAGAAAGTAGCATAGTTCTTTGTAATAGATTTATTTTATTTCAGGCAGCTGATAAATAGCTGAAGATAAATACAGACCGGGTGAACCCGCCGATTAACTTTCAGGAAGGTGTTGTCTTTTTCGGGCAATGCGCTTCGAATAACAGATAAGCGGGTTCGTCCCTGGTCCTTTGTGCCGAATAGAGAATAGGTTAATTCCGCCTTGGTGGGATGTAACGGAAGTAAGCCCGGGCTAAAGGATGCAGTGAAAAAAGGGACGGTCAGCTGGTTTAAAAGGTTCAGGTATACAGGCAGCGTACGCCCTGAAACAGGGTAATTATGCCAAAAAAGTGTATGAAAAGGTGGATTTGGAAAAGAAAAATCCTTTTTCACTCTGGATTTTTCTTGCAACTGGGCAAGTAGACTGAGGTTAAGGTGATTTGCCACTGTGTTAACTCTCAAACTGAAATCATGCTCCGAGTGGCAAATTCACCTTGAACCTTTTGTTAGCCAAAATTTATTTTAGGTATAACATTTTATTAATATGAAGTTCCTTATCTATTTCTAACTTATAGAAATAAACTCCTGAAGAATAGTTTTCAGCATTAAACCTATATTCGTACTCACCAGATGTTCTTTGCTCATTGGCAAGTATAGATATCTCCTTACCAAGGCTATTGTAAATAGTTAACTTTACGAGAGCACCTTTTTTAAGGTTAACTTTTATTATTGTCACAGGGTTGAAAGGATTTGGATAATTGTACGTTACTTTATAATCGGACGGTATAACCTCCTCAGTTTTATATGCAATATCAATCCTTGGTGAAACGCCCCCAACAGTTCCAAGAGCAATTAGAGAAAGTGAATATCCTTTTTCCAAATTAAACCATGGACCGCCATCCAAATAATACCATTCTCCGCCTCCGTTAACCAAAACAGTCAAATCTGAATAATACCAATCTTGTCCACTATAATGAGATGCTGATGGCCATATTTCAACTAAACTTTCTTTTCTATTAAACCTAGAAATACCGTTGGCAACATAAACGTTTCTTTTATTGTCAACAGACAACGGTAAAGAGAATCCTTTCGAAGGATTATGCCATGGTCCTTTTTTATTGAAAGTAATTTCTCCTCCGAACCGATCATAAACTGTAAAACCCGAATGTAACCATCCATTAAATTGCATATGACCAGAAGTGTTAACATCGTCCCAGCCACTAGTCCATGTTCCATTGTTTACAGAATAAATATTCCCATCTTGGTCAACATCCATTGGTAATGAATACCCTTTGTTAGGGTTATGCCACGGACCTCTCTTTGAACTAGAGGCAACTGAGGAGTAATTTCCATTTTTGTAGTAAATTGTAACACCAGAATAAAACCAATCAGGATGTGTATTAACATCATCCCAACCATATCCAAGTTCCAAAAAACGTTGATTATTTACAGAATATATATTTCCATCTCCATCAACTGCCATGGGTAACGAATACCCCTTACTTGGATTATGCCACGGACCAATACCTTTATAGTCGGTTGATGTTGTATAAGAAGTATTTTTCCAATAAACTGTAATATCTGATTTATACCATCCATTATGAGAGGAATGACCTCCTACTGGTTGCCATCCCCATTGTCCATACCGTGATTTGCCATTAGCAACATAAATGTTTCCTTCTGCATCAACAACCATTGGTAGTGAATATCCTAGAGTTGGACTGTGCCATGGACCCTTTTCTGTCAATTGATTAACACCATTAACCAATAAGTCTGAAGAATACCAACCAGGGTATAACCCACTAATCAAAACCAAATTCCCATTAACATTTACAGCGTAAGCATTTTCATCATCATCAACAGCCATCGGTAAAGAATATCCTTTACTAGGATTGTGAGAGGGACCTTTTTTTTGCAAAAATGGTTGAGTACTATTATTAGTTATATATTTCGTATAATCTGAATAAAACCATCCAGAATGTACATTTATATCATCCCACCCCATTAGAGGCTGGTTGCCATTGCCAGTGAAATAAATATCTTCTGGAATATCATATGCATACAAGCCTATTGTGCTTGGGTTAGTTTGTCTTGTGTAATAAACACGTTTCCCATCACGAGAAAAGGATGGATTAGGGTGAACCCTACTTCCATCCTTACTACCCCAAATTAAATTAATATTTGGGCTAGAAAACAAGGTGGCTAATGGGCTTAATTCTCCCGGTTTATATAAATGGATTTCTAGGGGGGTGCCACAACAATTATCTGCAGCAATAAAATCTCTATGATTATTTCCTATTTGTGGACCAGGCTTATATGTTGACAAAGCAATGTGATTATCATAAAGAGGTTCAACAACCTGAAGATCATCATTACCATTTCTAAGGTATATAATTCCATCATCGTTGTAAATCCTCTCATTATCCCACCAGGATGGATGGCTCCTAGAATCTGCGTGGTAAAAAACAATGTCATTTCCTAAAATGCCTAAGGGATCAGCAGCAAAGGTAAAACCAAAGTCAGCAGCAATTGTTTTTCCATTGGCTGGATTTGTTCCATAGACAGTTAATTTAATCCATATATAATTTCCATCAGGGCTAAAATATTTGTGGGCGATCATCCAATCTTCCGGATTCCAGGAATAAGCACTTATATCTCTAACTGGTAGGTGCATCATAGTGGGTAGCAAGGCTTGCATTTGTGCAATAAAAGCGGGAGTACCAAGTGCATGCACATCAAGTACAACTCTATCTCTTGTGCGATCAGATGGATCTACTAAAATAACATCCGGTATGGAACCAGCTTGAGTTATCTGCTGGCCTGTCAAAAGATATTTATTGTTTGGATCATAATCCCACGCATTAAGGCTACCAACTATACCTAAAGATGCACCTGTAATTGTTAGAGCATGATCAATTGTGGGCGAAGAAAAGTTAGAAATATCCCAAATATTAATTTCTGTTGAATTCTTAATCGCAAAATGGGTGTTATCAATCCATTTTATAAAAGCACCAGCATGTGGACTTGCACTAGTAGTCGTTACAAAAGAGGTTGCTGATGTATTTAAATTTTGTATCCAAACATCGACATTTACTTCAGGTATATTTGGATTATTACTATATGCTGTGGGATCAGATAGTTTTTCATATACTATAATGTTACCGTTGGGGCTTTCCATCGGCTGGTTCCACATATTAGCTTTTGAATCTGAGTCAATTAGAATTTCTTGCGACTGTATGATTGTCGTTGAACTAAAAATAAAGTAAATTAAAAATAGAAAAAGATTCTTCATTTTAACCTCCAGATAAGTTTGAATAATTATTTGTTGAAAACTTCATAAAAAAAATGATAAAAAATTAAAAATGAGTATACTTTTTGTTGGTAAGTCCTCAGGCTAACGGTGAATATTAATGGGCGCCCGCGCGGGGAAGTCCGTCCGGTTGACAAAATCATGCTCCGCGTGAAAGCGTCCCGTTGAATATTTTGTTAGAAGTGCCATTTAAACCTTTTGCCAAACCGTGAAAAGACAAACGAAATTTAAGCAACCCAAAAACCAAGCGCCATTGTTTTTAAAAACATTTTGATAGTGCAAAACAGGGAAGCGCCTCAAGTAAAATGCATTTTCAATATGCCGAACAAAAACTACAACCCAAGCATTTTACCCGGATTGAAACCTATGAATAAAAAACAACGTGAAAAGAACACTTTTTAAAACAGTCCAAAATTTTCGTAAAAAATAAAATTATTCTAAACAATGGCGCGACCTTGGAGGCATTGCACTTATAACGTTTAGTTAACCTGCCAATCGCATGTTGATATTCCACATATCATTCCAAACCCAACGCGGTTGGTCTGGTTCAACGAATTGTTATATTGAGCGCCTATGCTATGTGTATACTAACACTTTCATAACGGTATAAATATTAATTAAAAATTGCCAGAACGTCAACTGTTATTTTTTAACCTTCTGCTGGATGCAACCAGCTACTGGCCTTTACCCCAAAACTGTAATTTTGGACATACCAATCCCCGTGAATGGAATAGATAAAAAAGTTATGCCCCATAAAACATGTGCTCCTTTAAGAAGTGTCCAGGTATATAGTTTCGTTGTATTGTGGTTCGAGCAGCATTCGAAAAAACATAACTACCTTGCAACGCGGACAGCAATATGAATTCTCATTATCCTCTTCTTCGGGATCTGCTTCATTATTGACAGAACCTTCCATTTCATTACGAATACGCTTAAAAATTTCCTTCTTTACTTTTCCTGCCCAGAAACCGTAAAAGCGCACCTTATTAAAACCATGTGGCAGTATATGCAACAGAAACCGGCGTATAAACTCTGCCGCCGACAAGGTCATCTCTTTGTTAAACTTTCCATCCCCACTCCCTTGCCTGTAATCTTTGTAACCGAACCGTACATTCTTTTCTTTGCTGTCGATGATACGGTTGTTACTAATGGCAACACGGTGCGAATAACGTCCGATATAGCGCACAACCATCTCGGCGCTGCCAAAAGGTTTTTTACAATAAACCCGCCACTTCTTATGGGCGGTGGAATCCAGCATATGCTCAAATACGTGCGGCTCTTTGAATAGCTCGATAGTGTCCGGGATAACCAGTTGCCCCTTATACTGCATCTTCTTCAGTTTAGCTATAAACTTGCCACGGAACATCTTGCCCACAGCGCGCACCGGGAAGAGAAAACGGCCTCCATAAGGGACACTTTTCCAGTTACCACCATCTGTTATACCACCACCGGCCACAATCAGGTGCAGGTGTACATGTTGCGAAAGTGTCTGGCCCCAGGTATGCAGCAAGGCCAGGTAACCGCATTGTGCACCAAGATAACGGGGGTCTTTGGCAAAGCTGTTCAGCGTTTCTTTAACACAGCAAAAAAACAGGTTGTATAATAAACGCTTATTGTAGCTGATCAAATCATTTAAAGCATGGGGCAGCGTAAAAACTATATGGTAGTATGGAACTGGTAAAAGCTCTTTTAACCGTTCATTGACCCATTTCTCTCTCAAGATATACTGGCAGTTGGGGCAGTGCCGGTCACGGCAGGGATTATAACAAGGACGGTCAACGCCACAGGACGGGCAGTGGAAAAGATGACCCCCATGCACAGATGTGCGACAGTTCATTATCGCGTTAACAACTTTCCACTGTTTGGGCGACAGCTTATGGTCCTGGCTGTACCCTTTGATGTTGTCCCGGAAAATACTGGCTACGGTTGCTGTTGACATATCATTTAAATGGTGTACATAAGTACATATTATATAAGAAATGAAATGTCAATATACAAGTAAATATTTAGAGGGCCGGAAGAGATAAAATCAATCAGCCTGCGGATATAACCGCTTCAATATAACGGTGAATATTAACCGGATTTTACGTTGAAAAACTATCCGGTTGCCGATTCATGCTAGCACGTAAAATTCCGTGTTGAATATTTTGTTAGAAGGGCCACTAAAGCCCCGTTAATTTTGTAACAATTTAAACATTGACTAACCAAAAAACCAGCTTTGGTCGACGGTGAACTTTGAATTGCCAAAAAACATTTTGACAAACCCACAAGGCAAAAAGCAAACCCAAAGCAAAGTAAAAACATCGGGTGAGCTAAGGCAGGCAACGAACCCCGCGCTCAAACCGAGATATTTATAAAACTCTTAGCGAACAAAAAACAGTTTGCATTTTGCCACCTTGGAAAAACCACACACCAAAAAAACTTTGGAGCAGGGCAGAACCATAAAATTGAAAAGAACATCTTTTACCTTAAAACAGTTTTTGACCCAAGTTTTAAAACCGGCGGGCAAAGCAGCCTGGAAACCAACCGCCCTTATAACGACATGTGTTTAGCTGATTTGACACTGAAAAAACTCTCAACCTAAAATCATGCTCCGAGTGGCAAATTCAGTTACAACACCGTGTTATGCACCTTTATTATTTATAAAACGATTTTAATAGTGAAGACCTCGTAAGGTTTTTCACGTCAAACATTTCAATAAATTCATCCATTTCTTGGTTACCATTGAACTTATAAATATATTCTTTGCCTTCTTTTTCTTTACCAAGTAAAACCAGGCACAAGCCAATATGAAAATGGTTGTTTATATCACTGTACTTTTTTTGATTTAATCGTTCCTTATAAAGATCAAGTGCTTTTAAATAATGTCTTTTAGCATCTTCTTTGTGTTTAAGGAAATCATATTGCATGCCTAATCCAAATTCAACTTCAGCAAAATCCGGCTTTAGTTTTAATACTTCTTTCATTGTGGTTAAGGCCAACTCATAATCCTTCTTTTCTTGGTATAATCCAATTTGTGAAGTTAAAGCATGATAATAGGTTGTATCAATTTTATATGATCGATCAAGTAAAACTAATGCAGAATCAATAACTTTTATCCTTTTGGATCCAGTCTCAAAAACATTATCAAATGACATTTGCATTGCTTGTTTCTGCAAATTAATTGATTCCTGACTCCATTTTGAGGAACTGTCTACATCTTGTGCAAATAGTGTTGTTAAGGATAGAATAAATAGGATTTTTATTATTTTCATATATTTATCTGTAATGTGCATAACGACCGAATGTTAACCGGCGCCGCGCGGGATTTAACCACCGGATGCCGAGTCATGCTCCCCGTGTGAGCGTCCGCGTTGAACATTTTGTTATAATTTTTTTTAATAGTAACGACATTTTTAAAAAAGATCACTTATATCAAATTCAATATTTGAATGGCTATATTTGTATTTTTCAATTCGTGTTTTAGTTGGTTCGGTAGTGCAACTACATCCACTTTCACTCTCGGGAGTATAGTGAACTATCATTTCAGAATATTGATTTTCATTAATACTATATGCTCTACTAAAGATATTTGGTTTTACAGGCAATACAAGACCGACTTTCAGAGAGTCAAATTTTTGATCACTATTTACTGATAAATAAAACTTTCCTGTAGTATCTGTTATAAAAATAGAAACTTCATTATCAATGCGTCTTCCATATAAGGCTGAATAATCTTCCTGATATTCATTCTTTCCGAAAAGTTGTATTGTGTAATTTTCCTTTGAAATTGTTGAATCGCAGACAAGATGACCTGAATAATTATATTCAAACAATGGCTGCTTTGGGGATGTTGCAAAATTTAGGCTTATAAGAAGCCAAAGTAGTACGAAAATAAAAGTACTTTTTTTCATAATTATTACCTTAAAATTATAACGACTGATATTTAGCCGATTTGCGAATGTAAAACTTTCAAACCGAAATCATGCCTCGACGAGCAAATTCGGTTACAATATTTTGTTATGCACTTTTAGGAAAACTCCTTAGAAAGCAAAATATGAATTCTTTTCAAGATCATAAATAAAGTTAATACAAAGGAAAAAATAAAAAAATAACCAATTAAATTAATAGTCAAATATATGATACCACATGAAAAATAATAATTACCAATTAAAATAATTACTGAAAAAATAGACACTAATATTGAATAAGAAATATTTGAATAAATTTCTTTTAAGAATCTTTGCTTTAGAGCATTATCTGAGTGGTTGTTTTTATTAATAATATCATAAACAAGTAGCAAAAGGTTAAATAAAAGTGCTGCAAATATTGAAAGTGCCGTTATTAATATGCTTGATAGTTCTTTTGTAATAACTACCTTAAAATAAATTAATAATGTTGAACAGATAAGTGGAAGAACTATAAAAACAATGTAATCAAGATAATTTACTTCCTGAGTTTTATACTTCTTGAATGTTGTAAAATGATCACTTATTATTTTGCTAAGACCGACCTTACTCATGAGCTTGCCCTCTCAGTGCAACTCTTAAATCGTTTAATAAACCATTAGATGCTTGAAGAATACTATCATAGTCAGGATGTCCATTCTCATTAATGGAAACATCACCTGTAATATCAAAATAAGCTCTTATCTTATGTAAATCTGATAAATCTATTGTTCTCGTTTCATTGTCTAATTTTACTTCAACTTTAATAGTATCATAATCAAAGTTTGTAAGTTCAAACAAATTACTTACATCCTTTTCTCTATTCATAAATTCAATTAGTCTATTTGGAACAAAAGATAAAAATTGGTTTCGTTTTGCACGTACAACTAATTCTGTTGAACTTATTTCTTCAGTATGTCCATTGTTGTCATAAGCCTCCGCAATATCATTTGGTACTTCAAATTTTATAAATCTAATTTTTGTAACAACACCGTCTCTTAAATGCTGATCAACTATTTGTGATGGAAGTAAAGGATTCATTTCAACAATGTAGTCTGGAAATAATTGATTAAAGTAGGAATTAAAGTCATTTGAAAACGCTTTTCTAATACCGAATTGACCAAAACGTTGTAAAATAAGAATCCCTTCATCTGCATTATTTGGTAAAAATACTTGAAAAAAGAATGGAAGTAATTCTGCTTCATTCACACTTCTCAAATATGAAACTTCATTGTTCTGAATATCGAATAGCTCTGTCTCATACCCATATTCTCCTGTTTTGATTATACCTGTAATAATTCGATTATCTACTGAATAATTACTAACCGAAATCAGTTTCTGAATATTTTGAACATGAGAATAGTTTTGATTTCTATTTAATAGGTATTGCGTGAAAGTATTAAAAAAATCAGTAGTTCTATCAAATCTATCAAGTCTCTCATATGTCGGTTCTCTACGTTCTCTTATCCGAATAGTATAAGTTGACAAGGCTATTTTTGCCATTTAAAGTAGCTCCAATTAGTTAATATTAGTTTTTTTATTTTGGTTTAAAACCCTGGCTCGAATAAATATGTGTTTTAACATTTACATTTACTCTACTAATATCTCCATATCGAGCAAAACCCAAAGAGTCGATTAGATCATCATAAGTTGAAAGGTTCATATCTCGACTGAGTGCATTTGATTTTGCAGTATATCTCCTTTTTCTTCTATCATTTGATAGCTGTTTCCTACGGCCAGCGATAAGTGTCAATCTTGGATAAGGACGAAACCTACTACGTCCACCATTGATTAGCTGTTGAAGGACATTAATAAGGTATTCTCGATTCTCGCTACACCATTGAGCCCAATCATGTATTTGCTGAACAGCATGATTGAACTCCTGACTGAATTCATCTTTTGATGTAAACATTTCAAGATCTGGTCTTTCAATTTCAACAAGATGAAGGAAATCTCCACCATTAAGAACCACAAGGTATGCGAAATCAACTCTAAAATCTGCGCCTAAAGGGAGTTGAGATATAACCGCACCACTTTCTGGATAATATCCACTTGTTAGTAGAAATGGAAACTTCTCAAGGAATGACTGAATCTCCGTTTCCTTTTTACTTTTATTCAATAGAATACTAAAATCATCGAGGGTTATTTTGGGATTTATTTTTCCCATTTAACTCATTCTCCTTTGGTGCATAACGGTGAATATTAACCGGATTTTACGTTGAAAAATTATCCGGTTGTCGATTCATGCTAGCACGTAAAATTCCGTGTTGATAAACTATTACCTTTAAATACCTATTTTGTGTAAATAAAGAGCCCCCTAATGTGGAAAAGCAACCCATTAAATTGTTTAACCTAACACAAGGAGACTCTATCATGAACATCACATATAAACTA
>JABFGF010000022.1 GCA_013112635.1 Calditrichota bacterium
TTGCTGGCCATTTGGTTTATATATTAAAGAATAACAGCTCAAATTCTAATGTAGAATGGAATTTAAAGAACGAAGCGGGCCGCAGGATTGCATCCGGAATGTACATAGCACATATAGAAGTGCCTGGTGTAGGAGAAAAAGTTGTTAAGTTCGCAGTTGTTCAGGGCCAGGATTAAATGGGATTACCTGGAGTAATAGTCTAAAAGATGCTTTAAATTATAGAAAGTTTTGTTTGAAAGAGAAACTAAATCCTGCAAAGTGCCAGAAAAAAGTAGCATTAGTTGTGCGGCTTATTTATCCAAAACTAGGTTAGATATCAGTTTTGTTTAGTATATGTTTAAAAAAACAGAATTGTGTTTTTTATTATGAAATGATTTCGGCACACAAAATTAGTGATATAAATCCTGTTATCCTTAAAGGTTGTTTTTTTATGTTTGTTTGTTTTTAACAAAATGTACATATATTGTTAAAGTTTTATTACATGAATTTGATTAGTATCATTCGTTTAACATTTTATACTTAAAAACAATTAACCATAAAAATGGAGAACCTTTATGCAAAAAATTCTTATTATTTTATTCTTAACCGTCTTAACTACCTTTATTTTTGGAGCGGGTAATAAATTAAAAAAAGCTATAATTATTAATAATGAAATCGGTACACCAGCCCAAGTTTCATTTAAGGCGGGTGAAGGCCCACTCCAAACAGAATTCTTTGACATGTATAAAAATCATTTTGCAATTGCCCAGGAGAATACTTTTAAGGAAGTCAATAAATCGATAGATAAAATAGGATTTAACCACACCCGTTTTGTTCAGGAATATAAAGGGTTACTAGTAGCAGATATACAATACATTCTCCATGTTAAAAACGGAATAGTTTATTCTGCTAATGGTCAAATTATCCATAACCTTAATTTAGATACAAACCCTTCAATCTCAAAAGCTAAGGCTTTGCAAGTAGCATTATCTGATATAACAAAAAGAACAAGAGGCTTAAACAATAGTCACTTACAGTACTTAAAAGCAAAAACTCCAGGTACATTATTATTGTCAACAGGGCAAAATAAACGAACCGCTGATAATTATAAACTTGCTTTCCGTTTTGTCTTAAAGATGGACAACCCAACTATCCGTTATCATTACGATATTGATGCCCATACGGGAAAAATACTAAACCATTTTAATAAAATAGAATCGGGTGATGTAGCTGTTACAGGTGAAAGTTTATATAACGGAACAGTAGAAATGACAGCATCAGATGAAGATTTTCCAACGCTGTCTCCCGCCTTTTGGCACCTTGATAGCTGGAATGCAAATTCTGGGAGTGGATTAAGCTGGTGGGTTGCAGATGTTTCTTTTGGCAACAATGGTGGATATGATAATGGGTGGTATAAAATTCTCGATACAGACTCTATTAATATATTTGGAGACGACCCTCAATTATCTTTTTTTCACCGATATGCACTGGAAAACCCTGCTGGTGCATCATCCCCTTATGATGCATGGGAAGGTGTAAATGTGCGTATATCTTCTGATGGTGGTGAAACATGGCAAATCCTCGGAAATCCAGATCCTGCATACTCAAACTCAAGTCTGTTCAGCTTTGGGGATATTCACGGAGAGGGTGCAAATATTCCTGGATGGACTGGTAGTAATACAACATGGTCTGAAGTATTGTTTGATTTGTCAGCTTATTCAGGTCAAACTATCAGGTTACGTTTTGCTTTTGCATCAGACTTGGCATTTTCTACAGCCGATGATGGTGCAGCTGCTGATTTATTTGGCTGGCAGGTCGATGATATCGTTGTATCCAGCTCATCCGGAGAGTTGTATTCAAATACTGGGGAAGCAGATAGAATATTTCCAAGAAATAAAGAAGAGTTTGTCCAAGGTAAATATCGATTAAGGGAACGGGCTCGCAGTAAAGTATTTACATTTGACCTTTTGAATACGGAAAATTATTCTCAGGCAATCGATATAGTGGATAATGATTTAAATTTCAACTCAAACAGGGCCAAAGCTGCAGTTAGTATTCATTGGGCGGCCGAGCAAACCTACGACTATTTTTTAAATTTTCATGGTCGAGATAGTTATGATAATAATGGATCTCAAATACTGGCATATGCGCATGCGCTGGATGGTTGGTTTAATGCACAATGGCTTGGTGATAAAATGCGTTTTGGTGATGGTACAAATAATAGTGCCCCTTTAGTGAGTATGGATATCGTATCGCATGAATATACACATGGTGTTACAGGAACTTCCGCTGGCCTGATTTATCAAAATGAGAGTGGAGCTTTGAATGAGTCTTTCAGCGATATTTTTGGCCAGTCAGTTGAGATAACAGTCTTAGGTACTGATCACAACCCCGAGTGGCTCATTGCTGAAGAGGTAGATGCGTTTCGTTCGATGAAAAATCCTAATATTTTTGGTGACCCTGATACGTACCATGGTAATGGATGGAACTTTGGAACGAGTGACAACGGTGGCGTTCACACCAATAGCGGCGTTCAAAATAAATGGTTTTATTTATTAACACAAGGTGGTGGTGGTACTAATGACAATGGTGATGTTTATAGTGTAGCTGGTATAGGATTAACTAAAGCTGCAGAAATTGCTTACCGAAATCTTACAGTTTATTTAACCCCATCATCCAACTATTCTGATGCTCGGTTGGGGGCAATAAACTCTGCGGTCGATTTATTTGGCCAGGGGAGTAATGAATATAATGCAGTATTGGATGCCTGGAATGCTGTTGGTGTATATTATCCAACTTTGACGCCAAGTATTGTTAGCGATCAGGATTCTGTAGATTATTTAGTTGAAGCTGGTATTGACAGTTTAACAAAAGACGTTATTATATCAAACTTGGGATTAAGTACACTTACAATAACAGAGATAAACCTTGATGATCCTACATTTAGCTTTGTACAAAAAACAACTCTTCCAGTCCAGTTAGAATATGAGCAATCAATTATACTTGAAATACAATTTAAACCAGAAAGTGCAGGAATTACTTTAGCAAACTTGAACATCATTAGCGATGATTCATTAAATTTGAATAAACAGGTTTCGTTAATTGGTAAAGGGTTTGAAATTATCTCAAGTCAGCCAGGCAATGTTTATTTAACAAATAATGCAAGTGATTTATTTAATGTAAATTCTATTGGAGAGAACCAAGCTGTCGGTTCAACTGGTCTCGAAGAATTATTTGGTTTATCTATCAGGCCATCCAATAAGGAAATAATTACCATTGGGTTGGGGTCTATAGGAAGCAAGCTATATAGAATAAATGCTTCAGGTGGTGATACTTATTTTTATAAAGAGTTTGAAGTTACTCAGCTAAAAGCAATTGCATTTGATAATGAGAGTGATTCACTTTTTGCCCTCAGGTTTACAGATGGCACGCTTTATTATTTAGATATTGTAGCTGGTGATTTTAAAGAGATTGGTGTAACTGGAGTTAGACGTTCATATGGGCTTGCAGTAGATCCACAAAATGGTGATTTAATTGCTATTGACCGACTTGGAAAGTTTTATTCTCTAAATAAAAAAACAGCTGTATCAGAATTAATTTTTGATTCAGGCAACTCAGCTCTCCGTGATATAAGTTTTGATAATAATGGAGAACTTTTTTCTATATCTGATGAAGGGAAATTATATCTAATTGATATTGCAAAACAGGAAATTACTGAAGTACTAAATATTGAAAAGGGCGATATGTATGGCCTGGCAATAAATGGGAAATCACCTGTTACCAATATATTTGAGCTTTCTGGAGAGCAAATACCGACTGAATTTGCTTTGACTCAAAATTTTCCAAATCCGTTTAATCCTGAAACAACATTACAGTTTGAGTTACCAAAGAAAGCAAAAGTTACAATTTCTATTTATAATACTTTTGGGCAACGAATAACAGAACTTGCTTCTAATGAA
>JABFGF010000023.1 GCA_013112635.1 Calditrichota bacterium
TCGTCAAAGAATGTAATTTCATACTCATCACCGCTTACTTGGTCATGTTCAACAACATCAATAAAAACCGAACCCTGGCTCGAACCACCGGTTTTCTCCGCTTGGGCACTATTGTAAGGTGTAAAAAGCGATGTACCGGCAGTAGCGGTTATAAAACCTGCTTCCCTGTCCGCTTCGTACAATCCCTCAACCAGAACGTAGTCATCCTCTGTTTGTGAAATCTCGTTTTCAAAAGATAGGGTCCTATTTATCCCAAATGGTACAACCGCAAAATAATACGGCTTCGCGTTAACCAGAGGGGACTCATTATCAAAGGCGTCTGTGGTTACCGTGTATTTTAGAATAGCTGCGTCCGCTTGTTCAAAATTTACAAAATTAAGGTTACCTTGCTTTGACCAGATTTTAATACGTTCTGCATTTTCCTGGTCTTCAAAAAGATCACCTATGTCATTATCCAGGTCAAAACGGCCAATGATTTTGGCATTTTCAATACCGTTTACCTCATCGGCTGTTGATGGGGAGTTAAACTGATAGATGGCCAGGCCTTCAAAATCAACCTTACCTAATAAATCTTGTTTGTTTTGATAGTTAAAACTTTTGGTAAAATCAATAACCAGTTCTATCTCCCGGTCAGCACTTCGCACTGTTACGTCCGGCACAGGTATTGGCGGGGCAACCTGAAAGTTATTATCAAAAGAGCTTTGCACAAGTGCAGAGGTTTCCTTTAATTTGGTGACACTGCCCAGCGCATCTTCGCCCTGTGTTACAATATAGGCCATTACAATATCCTGACGTTCACCGGCCTTTAGTTGAAATGGGCCACTGTTTACTAAAAATCTTTTATCTGCGGACCATATATCTAACCAACCTGTTTGAGTGACCGGATCACCGGAAAAAAAATAGCGTACATCACTATCCGAATCTCCACCAATTCCCCAATCCTGCGGGACAACTGGATCGTTATTTGCATCAAGACCACCTAGTTGATAATTCCTAGCAATATTCTTATTAGTTGGTCCGGGCAATATATTACCGCCACCTTCATAAGTTATAAGAGATGTAAGTGAAAGGTTTTTTTTATCATTCAATGTATCAACACCAAGCAAAGGACCTCTAGTCTTGTACGCTGTTTTACCAGGCGCATCAACAACAGCTCCCTGCATAATATCAATACCAAAAGCGGGTGGGTTTGCACCATAGTCAGAATCATCTTGGAAGTTATAGATATACCCCATACCTAAGGTCGTATCACAGCCGATTAAATCATCCGTTGCACCACCTAAATCAGGGTCCGTCCATCCCGAAATGATCAAATCATCAATATCATTTTCTGAAGCATTTACAACACTATAACGAATAAATATTGCATCCCCTAAAGCATCACTTCTTTGAAAAGCCCAAATTGATTGTCTTACTTCAAGTCCTAATGCTTGAGTATTTAATACGTCTCTGATCGAAGCCGGTACACTGTCATTATAAACACACCAAAATGTACGGTCCCCTATAATATCCGGTGTGTCTATATTCGGATCGTAACTCCCATCTCCATCCGCATCATAATAATCTGCGCCAGTAGCAACTGCGTCAGCCCATTTTATGTAATTCTCGCTGCCAAGGCTGTCAGAACTATTTACGGAATAAAAAATATATTCCGGTGCATCCGGATCGCTTCCCCAATTACCGGGCTGCATTTCCTGGATTCTACTTGCCGGCGCCATCCATGCTGTACGTAGATCACCTTCAATATAACCTGAAAAACAGACACCGCCTGAAAATAAAAAGGACAGGTCACTTCCATTGGGGTAAAAGGAATCGGCATCATTACCGGTTTGTCCGTCATTAGTTAAAGCCAGGTCAATATTGTTTATATCCATACGGGCTGTATGGCCAGTTACGGTAACCTTTCTCAGTTTTGCTTTAGAATTATTTTTAATATCTTTGGAACCCATTGAAATAAAAAAAATAAAAAACAAAACCAAAACTATATTAGCTTTCTTCATGATTATTTGTCCTTTGGGATTTTTTTTAAGGTTATTCCAATATAGTCATAAAAAATTGGAATGTCTACTTTTAAACTGTTTTAGATTACCTGCTTAGGTAGTATAAAATATAATTTTGAGAAAAAATGGTAGCTAAAACAGGGTAAAAGAAAAGAGGAATATTATTAGGTATTACCCAACCACCTGGCCCCAAATAATATTTGGAACCAGGTGAGGATAATTTATTGTAAGTTCTGAACGCAGAAGTTTATTAATTATTTATAGTTAGTATCAAATGATACCTTAATGAATTTTGTGTATTTTAAACCAAAATCTAAGGAGGTATCATTATGGATCAAAACCTTACCAAAAGGCTTCATTCCAAGTCTGTTAAAAACGCTATTGTTAATAATATTTCTCATGATTTCAACCTTACACCGATACTGGCTGAAGCTTACTTTAACCAGATTAAAAACTATTTCTTAGAACA
>JABFGF010000024.1 GCA_013112635.1 Calditrichota bacterium
AGCGAGACACTACAAAATGACGAACCAATTTTGTAGTCAGAAATTTTGCCCTTAGGGAGTATATCCCAAAGGGCAATTTTTATTTTACCCTTATCGGCCTTCTTCTCAATGTTTACTTCAATATTTTTTACTAAGAGTTTGATAACTTCACGTTTTTCTGTTAAAACTAGTTCATCCCAAAGTAGTGTGAAATCAGAATATATTTTTTGAAGCGCTATTGGATCTACGATATTTGTTTTTAGTAAGTCTATTTCTTTTTTTATCTCAATTTCTTTAGTTTCAATTTCCTTTACTTCATTATTTATTTCTTTTATTTTATTTACAACCGAATCAATTTCCCCAAGATCCTTTTCTATTAACAATTCTGTCATCTTTTTTTGAGATTTTTTAAGTTTACTTTTTTTCAAGGATATTTCATCCAGTTTTTTCTGGAAAATCGTTATCTCTCCTTGAGAGTCTTGAGACAAAGTAGCCAAGGTGTCCTCTAAATATTTTGGTTCCTGAGCCATCTTTTTAATTATATCAATAACAACAGATTCCATATCCTCAGCTTTTGGCTGAATAGAAGTGCATGCGCTTGCTCCTTTATGTATTTGTTTTGTGCATGCATAATAATGATATGTTTTGCTCCTTCCGGTTGCTGACCGGGTAGTCATATAACTGCCACATTGACCACATTTAATAATACCGTTTAAAAGGAGTTGACCTTTTTTTGGTTGACCTAAATTCTTTGCTTTGGCATTGACAGTAACCTTATCATCTGCTTTCTTGAAGTCTTCTTTGGAAATGATTTGGTCATGTATTCCAGGAAATAAATCACCCTTAACATCTATTTGACCTGTATAGACAGGATTTGTTATGACATTATGAATATGATTTCTTGTGAATGCTTCTCCTCCAACTTCTTTACCTTTTTTTGTAATATGGAATTTTGTTTTTTCTCCTTCAGAATTTAGTTTTTGTGCAATTTCAGATGGTTTTGTTCCATTAATATATTCATGAAAAATAGTCTTTACTATTTCGGCCTCATCTTTATTTAATATCAATTTCTTGTCTTTTAGGTCGTATCCGAGAACCGGCATACCTCCACGATGCTCACCCTTTAAAGCTTTCTGATGAATTGCTGCTCTCGTTCTTTCAGAATTTATTTCACGTTCAAAAGCTGCAAATTGTAATAGAACACCAAGAAGCATTCTACCCTGAACGGTTGTAGTGTCAACATCATTGTCTACAGTTGAAATACTTATATTGTACTTATCCAAAGATTCAGCAAGATTATAAAAATCCCTCGGAACTCTTGATACACGGTCTAGACGCAAAGCCACAACAATGTCAAATTTGGAATCGCTTGCATCATTAAGTAATGAGTTCAATTCGGGGCGATTCAATTTTCCAGCAGAAGCAACTTCTATATATGATTTATAAATATCCCAATCCTTTGCAATGCAAAAATTATTGCATCTTTTTTCTTGATGGCTTAAAGACAATCCACTATCGCCTTGTTCCTGAGTTGAAACTCGACAATAAATTGCAACAGTTTGTTTCGATTTCTCCTTCGTTAAAGGTTGTACATTTTTCCTTCTAGGCATTTTAAATCCTTTGAGTTAAATTAATTATTCTTTTCTGGGAGTTATAATTTTCTTTTTGATCCCAACCCTTTTGAGAGCTTTTCCTAAATACTTCGTTACTTTTTCTCGTCTTTCTTCTTCAGATAAATGTTGAAATTTTGCTTGAATTACTATTTTCAATATTCTTTCAATGCTAAAACTATGTTTTGATTCCACATCTTTGAATTCATTTTCTTTTAACAAAGCGATGTCATTTATTAATTGCATGCCCGATTCAAGTACAGGTATAAAAGTACTTTGTTGAGTGAGATTTGTATAATCAGATATAATTTCATTAAGGATAACTTGCAGGTTCGCTATGTCAGATAACACAAACTGATTTTTATATTGTTTGAAATATTTTTTGAGTAATTCCATTTCAGTTTGAAGAACTTTTGAATCATATGGAACTAAAATCCTGGCATATTCTGAATTAATTATTGCTTGACTAAAGTTTAAGTTATTATGATGAGTTTCAGATATATTAAGCAGAGAATTTTTTAAAAATTGTTTATCAGAACTACTTAGCTCTCCTTTTGATATTGAAAGAAGACATGCATCTTCAGCTTTTTC
>JABFGF010000025.1 GCA_013112635.1 Calditrichota bacterium
TACTATTAGGCTTAGATAGTCAATAGTAAAGTGAGAACCCCACCGTTGTAGTTGAAAAGTTTTCTTTCTTTTTTGCTTCTTTTTTCTTTCTTTAATTATCCACAAAATGTGGAAAACCATCTCCCTCCTTTAAAGAATATAAATCTTTCCAACCGGCAATTTTACTATATAGGCCTTCTTTTTTAGAAACGCTTAAACTTTATCGGCCGTGTTAAAAAGACCTGCGCCCACTGATAATTTCATAATCAAACAATGGATCTACCTAGCTGTAGTCTTGAACATTTTGCGGTCATGTAGGCACAGGTTTTATATTTTTTAATTATTATTAATCCTTATTTAGTTTTGCTATGCAGCTTGTTTATATTTCGATTCACTCACAAACAAACGCCCTTTATCAAAGACCACACCAGGCCGTGATAAGACGAACAACACATCAACCAGCTTACGGCTTACTACACTCATAGCCTTTGTGCCATTCATGCCACGTTCTTTCAAGCCATGATAATAGCTGCCAAGAATGCGGTCCTTCTTGATCAGGTGAAAGATGGACTGGCCCAATATCAGTCTTAACCGTGGCCGTCCTTTTTTGGACATTTTACGCTGTCCTTTAAACTGTCCGCTTTCCCGGATGCGGATATTCATTCCTGCATACCGTTTTATCTGTTTGGCACTTCTAAAATCACTAAACGGACCTGTCTCACCAACAATACGCGCCAGGTTTTCGATTGAAACAAAGCCCTTAATAACCGGTGGCAACTCTTCGCCCTGATCCAACAGGGCACGATAAATATCGGCCATCTGCTGTTTTATTTCATTTATACGCTGATCATGAAGCTGGAAATCTTGCCACAACTGTTTGATACGGTTGGCTGTTAAATCGCTAATCTCCAGGGGATGCCCGAGCTGAACAGACAAGCAAACGTTAGACCAGATACGCTCAAGGGTTGCATTGCGAATACCCTTTACCATCTTTTTCATCCTTCGGTAAAAACGCCTTTCACCAACCTGCACAATCTTGTAGGGATTTGCCTGATAATATGTAAGCAGGGCCCGCCCGCTGCTACCATACCAAAAAGCCTCTTTCCAATCCTGTTCGCTAAAAAGTATTTTGATTTCATGGTGCAGATGGCCGCGTGCTATGTTTCTTAAATCCTGTTCCTGCTCCTGCATGCGGTTGAAGTGACGGAGCTGGGCGTACTGTTCATCTAAGTTGCGATATTTTAAGAATTTGCCGTAACGGCATAGTTTAAATATTACGCGGGCATCACGAGGATCGCTTTTTTCATCACTGTTGTCCTCGACCATTTTAAACTTATTGCTGGCTTCGCCGCTTACATATGATGCTGCGTGACCTTGTTTAACAGAAAGGTTCATTAACTTACTTTCGTACCCTCCGCTGGGCTCACAAATTATATGGATCCCGCTGTAGCCCTCACTAGTAGCAGTTTGATTAATAAAGTCGAGTTTCTCTAAGATTATATCTGTTTTATTAGCAAAGGAATCGGCAATGCAGCTTATGGTTTCTTCTCCTGTTTCGGTATACATATACAAATCATCTTTACTGACATCAAAAGCGATGTTAAGCCAATTATTTTTCTTGACTTTGTTTAGTTTATATGTGATGTTCATGATAGAGTCTCCTTGTGTTAGGTTAAACAATTTAATGGGTTGCTTTTCCACATTAGGGGGCTCTTTATTTACACAAAATAGGTATTTAAAGGTAATAGTTTATCAA
>JABFGF010000026.1 GCA_013112635.1 Calditrichota bacterium
TTACCAAAAGGCTTCATTCCAAGTCTGTTAAAAACGCTATTGTTAATAATATTTCTCATGATTTCAACCTTACACCGATACTGGCTGAAGCTTACTTTAACCAGATTAAAAACTATTTCTTAGAACATGCCAACTTCCAACTTGCTTCCGGACAGATGCATTACCTGGCCGTTGATGACCGGGAACCGGCAGGTAAACCTATCGCCCTGTGTAAAAAAATATCTGTCCGGCTTACTGTGCACGATGTCGATGAAGACCTAAAAACCTATAAAGACAAGGGGCTTTCCGGATTGCGACAACACCGGCTGTTACGTATTACCAAAGAAGCAATCGAGCAAGGTGCATTGCTCTCCTTTGAAGATGTGGCCTTTATCCTGACCACCAGCGTCATTACCATTAAACGCGATATGGCTTATCTCAGGCGATCCGGGCTTACTATCCCATCACGCGGATGGCGGCATGATATGGGACGCGGCTCTACCCATAAAACCCAAATCCTCGATTTGTACTTTGACGGCTTCCAGTTCTCTGAAATCGAAAACCGCACACACCATTCTGAAACCGCCGTTAAACGTTATATTCAGGACTTCTCGAAAATTATCCTGCTTTATTCTAAAAACTTTTCCGTTGACCAGATACGCATTACCACTGGCTTTTCAAACCGGCTGATTGGCGAGTATATCAAGCTTTATAAAAAATACCAGCAACAAAACAACCAGCGCCTTGAGGCCATCTTTAACCCTAAAAAAAACAGCGGGAGGTAACCAAGATGCTTAAATTTATGAACAGGGACATTCGTGACCATTCCAAAGAATCCATCGCACAAAGAAGGCACATGCGCATCAAAGGAAAATCACTAAAAAATATCCTGCTTGACCGTTTCTTAAACAACTATGGATATGACAAAGGCGCCATTACGGCCACGGCTATCGTTGAGGATGTCCTGAACATCATTGAAAACTATTACCGGTTCAGCGATAACTCCTTTATTAAAAACGGACAGATGGTATGGCATGCTGTCCCGACCGCTGAATATCCAAAAAAAGGCAAGTCTATCGCCCAGACCAAACTCAAACCCGTGGTACTCGATATCATAAGCGATCAGGATATCGAGGACATGAAACAACCCGTGCACCACCGCCAAATTCGGATTAAAAAAGTTGAACGATGGACACAGCAAGCCTTTGACCAGGGTGCCTTGCTCACCCAGTTGGACCTGGCCGTCTTGCTCGGCGTCAATGAGGCCACCGCAGGCGAGTATGTACGTGAATATTTCAGCCTCTACAACAGAAAACTGCCTACACGCGGAAATATCCAGTTCCTTGGTAGCGGGCAAACCCACAAAAAGGAGATACTCACATTGTACCTTAATGGCTACCTGGTACCTGCTATCTGTCAAAGAACAAATCATTCTAAAGATGCTGTTGAACGTTATATCCGCGACTTTGAGGCAATTAGGTTACTAAATCCCAAATTCGATGATATTAATTCTATTTCTTTAATTACACGCTTGTCTAAACGCGTCGTTCAACAGTATATTGAGCTCATCCCTTTAGGCAATTAAATGTTCTAAAAAGACAAGCTATGGTATCATTTGATACTATTT
>JABFGF010000027.1 GCA_013112635.1 Calditrichota bacterium
AGCTTGGGTAACTAACGTACTAAAAAATAAATAGGTGTGATGCCTATTTATTTATCTTGAATTTCAGTATTAAATATATTACCCTCGTTTTGGACATTTAGACATATGGACACAAAGTATATACATTATGAAAATTCCAGATAAAAAAGCAGAACAAATCCTAAAACAATTTCAAAAATTTGCAAAATCAGTAGACTGGCGGAAAACCTCAGCTCACCAAATTTACCTTATAAAAAAAGAGGATGCGGTTGGAAAACCAATTAAACTTGTCGGTTATATACATACAATCTCAGACCCAAAACCAATTGAAACGAATGGTAAAAGATCCACATTTGTAGAATTGTCAATCAGAGATCGCTCCAATAATCAAATTGTTGTGATACCCGTTTATGATGAAAGTTTACGAGAAAGGCTTAAAGATTCTTTTAATCATCACATTCATTGCACTTTCCATGGAACAGTTCTTTCAATTATTACTAAGGAAGCTTCTGGCTATCTTTTCTACTTGCATAATTATATAGTTGAGGTTACCCCAGAAGATTTAATTGAAGTTCAATATGATCTAAAAACGAATCGGGCTGATATTTTTTTAAAAGAGATAGCTACCCAACAGGACAAATTCTCGTACTTCAAAAACAAACTTGTTGATGGATTAAAAATTAAAGGTCTTGATAAGGCAAAGGAATTATCTCACTCAATTGATTTTATGATCTACCAAGCATTTTCTTCCGGAATGTATAACAACAATTCAATGAAATTACATTCTCTTATTATTGGTCCACCGGCAGTTGGTAAAAAGCTTCTTACATTATCAGCAAAAGTATTAAACCCTGTATCTGAAGAAATCGGTGTCGTAGACAGTAAAATTACAATGGCAGGTTTGATTGGAAATGCTTCCTTGGGAAAGAATAACATTTGGAAATCCAACCCCGGATATTTCACAATGGCTTCAGAAGGTGTTCTTTGTATCCAGGATTTTCATGAGGTAAAAAAGAACCGTAAAGAAATATTCGGTGCCCTATCCAAACTTATGGAAGATGGCGAAGTGATTGATAGTTCATCAGCCAGAACAACTTTCATAGCGAATACTTCCATTCTCCTGGATATGAATAGGAAAAGCCAGGTTTATAAGGGTGAAGGATCAACAGAATCGGCTGATATAAATATTCCTATTAATATCTTATCGAGATTTGATTTCATAATAGACATTCCTCAAGATAAGCAAAGACAATTGGTTGTTGCGCAGGATATTTTTACTAAAACAGAGGACTTGGTTGATGACTGGAAACGCGAAGTAAAACATTTTGTCGCATATATCCGCACTTATTTCAAGAAGATAAAGTTTAGTGAAGAAGTTGAAGTTCACCTTAAAAAGAAGCTTCGTCAAATCGAATCCCAGGTTAGAACAATCCCCGAAATAGAAAATGATTTCCAGGATTTTTATACACGGTTGGCTGTTTCTGCTCAAAAATATGTTAAAGCCGTCGCTAGCATAAACTTGCGTACACATGCAAGAATAAGTGATGTAGATGAAGCGTTTCGATTTATTCAGACGAAAGTAGATTTTCTGAA
>JABFGF010000028.1 GCA_013112635.1 Calditrichota bacterium
CCAGTTGACTCATAATAAAAGGTAACTTTGTAAGATAAATTTAGTTGTTGTAGTATAACGTTTTTAGTACTTCCTTTTTTTGCTTCTTTTTTGTTAATAAGTTGTGGATTTATGTGCATAACTCTTTAGCTTTCCACATTTTCACATACGGGTGAATTTGCCAGGTTTATAATTTGTTTTATCTTGATAGCCATGGCTTTTTGTAAATCAAACGGGTTTAGCTGTTTGAACGTTTTTGTCAACTTACGTTTAATCTCGTCATTTATATCTTTTGATTCCAGAATTCTTTGATAGGGTGTTTTGGGCTTGTCGTATTTTTTTATAGTTTTTGCCCCTTCCCTTATTTTAGAAACAAGCTTGAAGTAAGGCATAAAAAAATTGAAATATAAATACCACTCGCTACTATATAAGTTGTTCATTAAAGCTACAATCTGCTGGTTATCAAACCGCTGATAGCCTAAGTACTCCCTGATATGCGTCCAGTTTTTTCCTTCTATATGGGCATTGTCGTTTTTATAGTAAGGCCGTGAACGGGTAAACTTGACCGGTTTTTTTCTGTTGCTAAAAAAACGGACTAAGTGCCAATTTAAGAATTCTGATCCATTGTCGCAGTCAAAACCAAGAATGTCAAAAGGCAGTACCTGTTCCATTTCAGAAATAGCTGCTTTTACGCCGCGTTCGCCCTTGCCCCATACAGCGCGCTGGACAGTCCATGTCGTAGCAATATCAACACTGTTGACAGTGAAGGCAAATTGCCCGGCCATTGAGCTGCCGCAGTGGGCCACGGTATCTGTCTCCAAATAACCAGGCTTTGTTTCATCCCATTGACCGGTCTTAACCGAAATATGCTTCTTTAGCAGGGAACCCGGTTTGGTGGTTGCCAGCCCTATCTTGAGGTACCTACCGCGGTCTTCACGCATCAATCTGTCGATAGTGGCCGCCGATATGCCCAGTACTTTTCTTCTGATCTCTTCAGATATTTCTAAAGGATAGAAAGGCAACCAAAGTGGTAATATTTCCACCAGTCTTTTGGAACAGGGCAAGTTTGTCTTACGCCAGATAAAACGGATCACTTTTAAAATATCGGGATGGTTATACCGTTTTTTGGGACCTCGTTTTTTGGGCGTGTCTGTTTTCGCCTTTTTATTGTTCAATATCCTGATCGCATATTTACGGTTAAAACTGCAGACTTCGCACACTTCGTCAAGCAAGGATATTTTTTCTTCTTTTGATGCTTTTCGGTACCGTTCCCGAATCTTTTTCAGGTATTCTTTTTTAGAATGACCACTCATAATTTTAGACTCCAGTTTTGGGTTACATAAATTATGAGTCAACGACTACTTTTTGAAATGGCCAGGGTTACATTTAATTTGATTCAAGTCGC
>JABFGF010000029.1 GCA_013112635.1 Calditrichota bacterium
CCAGGCACTTCTATATGTGCTATGTACATTCCGGATGCAATCCTGCGGCCCGCTTCGTTCTTTAAATTCCATTCTACATTAGAATTTGAGCTGTTATTCTTTAATATATAAACCAAATGGCCAGCAAGGTTGAATATCCTGATCGTCGCATTATTATCGATATTGGTGAATTTTATTACCGCTTCACCGCCACTTAAGTAAGCTGAATGCCCATAATATGGATTGGGAACAACGCGAACCTTTTTTAAAAGCTGTTTACGTTGTGGCGTAGACAACTCCTCTACCAAAGACGAACTGTTAAAAGAATAAACATCTTCATCCGAATTTGGATAGTTTACTTCAATATCAAGTGTCATTATATTCGATTGAAATAGCGAATCGGCTTTTGAATACAGCTTTATGGCCATATAAGCTTCATCTGTAAAAACGCGGCTGTCAGTCCTGGTTGGATTATAAATATCAGTTGAATCATAATCCGATGTCATTATATATAGAATAGGTCCGGATGTTTCTGTATACAGTGTTAATCCGCTTGTTGCCCGTGCACAGATATTCAACTTTCTTGGGTTAGCTGCATCGCTCATATCATAAGCCGAAACAAATGTATCACCCTTTTTGCGATAAATAGAAAAATCGTTCCGGGCAAAAGCATCAAATTTCGAATTTAGTGTAGTATCAAAAACAACACGCACCGGGAAATAATCTTCTTTTCTAATCCAATCTGTTAAAACAAATTTACTATCAACGTGTTTTGCCAAATCAACTCCACCATCATAAATAGCTGAGTCCGAGAATGTAATTTCTTTGGCACTAATTAGCCATGGTGCGTCAGAGGTATCTATAGACACCGCTCTTTCATCTACATCGTAAACCCTAACTGACAATCCATCAACAATCGGAAATGACCATTCTGTCCCGGACACACCCTGGAAGCTCATACTATCAAGAACTGTTTCTGTTGTATTTGCGTTGGTCAGTTTCCAATATTTTGCATCGTCAAAGAATGTAATTTCATACTCATCACCGCTTACTTGGTCATGTTCAACAACATCAATAAAAACCGAACCCTGGCTCGAACCACCGGTTTTCTCCGCTTGGGCACTATTGTAAGGTGTAAAAA